>JBILUF010000089.1:0-8182 GCA_044371155.1 Bdellovibrionota bacterium | reverse complement strand
CACCTCTAGTAAGGGCCGGCGCGAGCTACCAGATGACTTCGTTTTTGCTGAAGGCAGCACCGAGATGATCTCCAAGGGCGGAACGTTTGTAGGCCGTCACATCTGCGTGCCACTTGAGGGCGCTGCCATCCATATCAATGCTTTCAACTTTCCATGCTGGGGTATGCTTGAAAAAGTTGCCAGCTCATTTCTGGCCGGCCTGCCCTCGATTGTTAAACCAGCCTCCGCAACGGCTTACCTCGCTGAGGCGATGGTGCATGAGATGATCGCATCCCGTATCTTCCCCGAGGGCTCCCTGCAGCTTATATGCGGCTCAGTGGGGGATCTCTTCGAGCATCTTTCATGCCAGGATGTTGTCACCTTCACAGGCTCTGCCGAGACCGGCCGCAAGCTCAAAAGCCATTCCAAGATTGTTACGGAGTCGATCCGTTTCAATCTAGAGGCTGATTCGCTTAACTGCTCAGTCCTTGGCGCCGATGCTCGCCCAGGCACAGAGGAGTTTGATCTTTTCATCAAAGAGGTTGCGCGCGAAATGACGGTGAAAGCCGGTCAGAAGTGCACCGCTATCCGCCGAACTATTGTGCCTGATGATATGGTGGGCGACGTCATCACAGCCCTTAAGAAACGGCTTTCAAGTGTGGTCGTGGGCGACCCTGCAGTTGAAGGGGTACGGATGGGCCCATTGGTGGGCAAGAGCCAGGTGGCTGAGGTGCAGGATTGTGTTGAACGGCTGAAGCACAGTGCCGAACTGGTCCTGGGCGGGTTCGATGCATTCACCATCACCGGCGCATCAGCGGAGGCGGGAGCATTTTTCCCTATCTCGCTACTGCACTGCCCAAATCCATTAAACGCCTTAGATCCTCACTCAATTGAAGCATTTGGCCCGGTCAATACAGTGATGGGATACAAGAGCACGGAAGAAGCAATTGAGCTTGCACGGATGGGTCGTGGAAGCCTCGTTGGGTCGCTGTTCACGGCAGACGAAAAGACAGCCCGCGACATCACCCTCGGCCTTGCGCCGTATCACGGACGAGTAGTGGTGATTAACCGCGGGAGTGCTAAGGAGTCCACCGGTCACGGCTCCCCTCTGCCGCATCTGGTACACGGCGGCCCAGGCCGAGCAGGCGGCGGAGAAGAGATGGGTGGAATCCGCGGGGTACTGCACTACATGCAACGCACCGCGGTGCAAGGAAGCCCGCAGATCCTCACCGCGGTATCACATGAGTGGACCCGCGGCTCAGAACAGCTGCCTGCAAGCAAGCACCCATTTCAGAAATTCTTTGATGAGCTCGCAGTGGGCGAAACGCTTATCACTCCGAGTCGCACGATCACCGAGAAAGATATCTTGGATTTTGCGGCACTCAGCGGTGACCGGTTCTATGCCCACATGGATGACGACCTGGCCCGCACCTCTGTCTTTGAAAAGCGGGTGGCACACGGGTATTTCATCGTTTCAGCGGCAGCCGGGCTCTTTGTTGATCCCGCACCCGGGCCGGTGCTTGCAAACTACGGGCTTGAAAACCTGCGCTTCACTCAGCCAGTGTATATCGGTGACACCATAACGGTGCGGCTTACGTGCAAGCAAAAGACTGCCAAGGACACACCCCCTGGAGGGATTCCCCAAGGTGTCGTCGCATGGGACGTGGAGGTGATGAACCAACGCAGCGAGCCAGTCGCAATGTACACGGTTCTCACCTTGGTGCGGCGGAAGAGCTAACAGCATCCCAAAAAGCATCGTAATCCTGCGGGCTTACCTGCCTCCTCAAACTTTATTTGGCGCAGCCAATCTGCCATACTTCGGCACATGGGCCAGGCCCTATCTTGTGTGCCAACAATTACGCGAGACGGTGCAGCGTATGGGTAAAATATTGCGAGCACGATGTCTTCGCTTTCTCATGGGGAAGAAGATGACCTCTAAGGCTATTTTGGTGACCGGCGCAAACGGCGAGATCGGTCGTGGTATCATTGATCGAGTTTCGCAGGAATCATCTGCTGTGGTGGTGGCAGTTGATCTGAACCCTCCCACTGACTACGCCGGGAAAAATGTGCGCTGGGTCAAGGGCGATATCCTGGATGCTGGAATGTTCGGCGAGCTCTCGCGCAACTACGAGTTTGAAACAATCTATCACCTTGCCGCGCTGCTTTCTTCCACTGGCGAGCGTGACCCAGAGCGCGCACATCGGGTCAACGTAGAGGGGAGCTTGAATCTTTTAACTCTTGCCCGCACCCAATCAGAACGCACTAAAGTGCCGGTCACCTTTGTGTTTCCAAGCACCATCGCCGCATATGGACTCTCTCCACATGCACAGGAGACCGCTGCCGCCACTGCCGTGCGCGAGGATCAGTTCCTAGAGCCGATTACTATGTACGGGGTCAACAAGCTCTACATCGAAAATCTTGGCCGCTACTACTCCCACCACTATCGGATGTTTGAAGGCGACCGCACCCGCATCGACTTCCGATGTGTGCGGCTTCCCGGCGTCTTGTGTGCTGATACTATGCCCACCGGAGGCACCAGCGATTATGGCCCTGAGATGATTCATGCTGCTGCACAAGGCAAGACCTATGAGTGCTTTGTCACCCCAGAGGCAAGGCTACCGTTTATCGTCAAGACAGATGCAGTGTCTGCGCTGGTTGGGATCGGGAAGGCAGATCGCACTACACTGACTCAATCAGTGTATAACGTGACCTCCTTTAGCCCTTCGGCACTTGAGATTAAGCAGGAGATCGCCAAGTACTTCCCCAAGTCAGAGGTGGTCTTTAAACCACATCAACAGCGGCTACAGATCGTGCAAAGCTGGCCCCGCATCGTCGATGATTCCGCAGCTAGGCGGGATTGGGGCTGGAAGCCTGAGTACGACTTCGAGCGTGCATTTAAGGAGTACCTCGTACCTGGGATCACCAAGCGCTACAACGCTTAACGTAAGGCGAGTAGACGATCGCGCGCCCTTCAAGGATATTTTGCTATGTACACCAACACTCGAGAGCTATTTCAAAAGGAGCTCGACTCCATTCGCGAGGCGGGACTTTATAAGAACGAGCGCGTTATCGACTCTCCGCAATCGCCGCACATCGTCGTAAACGGGAAAACCGTTTTGAACATGTGCGCCAATAATTACCTTGGTCTTGCCAATAATCCACAGCTGATTGAGGCCGCGCATCGAGCCCTCGATCAGTACGGCCTTGGAGTAGCCTCGGTACGGTTCATCTGTGGCACGCAGCGGATCCACAAAACCCTTGAGCAGAAGATCTGTGATTTTTTGAAGACCGAGGATGCCATTCTTTACACCTCATGCTTCGATGCTAATGGCGGGCTTTTTGAAACGCTGCTAGGTGAGCACGATGCAATCATCAGCGACGCGCTCAATCACGCCTCCATCATCGACGGGATTCGCCTGTGCAAGGCGAAGCGATTCCGGTACCAAAACGGCGATCTTGCCGAACTGCGCGCCCATCTGGAACAAGCCACCAAAGAGGGCTGCCCTAAGATCATGATCGCAACCGATGGCGTCTTCTCGATGGATGGTACTATCGGAAAGCTCCAAGAGATATGCGATCTCGCTGAGCAGTTTGGCGCCCTCGTGACGGTAGATGATTCCCATGCCACCGGATTTTTTGGCCCCACAGGACGTGGTGCGATTGAGCACTGCCACGTGATGTCGCGGGTGGACATCATCACTTCAACACTCGGCAAGGCACTCGGCGGGTCCTCAGGCGGTTTCACCACCGGAAAGCGGGAGATTATTGAACTGCTGCGCCAGCGCAGCAGGCCGTATCTCTTTAGCAACTCCTTGCCACCAGCCTTGGTTGCAGCCTCAATTGCCTGCCTCGAGATGCTCTCGGCAAGCACCGCCCTGCGCGACAATCTGGCCAACAACACCGCTTACTTTAGAGCACAGATAAAAGAGCTTGGTTTTGATGTAAAAGACGGTATCCACCCGATTACGCCGATTATGCTGGGTGATGCCAAACTTGCCGTGGCGATGGCCGAGCAACTTCTGGCCGAGGGAATCTACGTTATCGGGTTCTCGTTCCCAGTGGTGCCAAAGGGCCTTGCCCGCATTCGCACCCAGATATCAGCGGCACATACTCGCGCAGACCTCGATCGGGCTCTTGAGGCCTTTAGAAAGGTTGGGAAGAATCTTGGGATCTGTAAGTAAGGTGCGCCCCACCTTTTGCTCATGAGCATTACCGATACCCTGGCTCTGTTTACTCCGGCTCTGTTTACTCCGGCACTGTTTACTCCGGCACTGTTTACTCCGGCACTGTTTGCCTGTCTTGCCGCGTTTGGAGCCGGCTTCATTGATGCAATCGTTGGGGGCGGTGGACTGATTCAGTTGCCTGCTCTTCTGGTGCTCTTCCCGCAAGCGGCCATCACCGCGCTTCTGGGCACGAATAAGCTTGCTTCGATTGCTGGCACACTTACTGCTGTGCTCACCTACGCCAGGCGAATAGCACTTCCGTGGCGGGCGCTGGCGGCGGCAGGTGTTGTCGCTTTTTTCGCTTCTGGGGTTGGGGCGAAGATCGCGACTATCTTCCCCCCATCACACTTAAAGCCGGCGATTTTTATAATCCTGGTGTTGGTTTTCGCCTACACAATATTGCGCCCAGCCTTAGGGCTCAGCGCCGCTCAATCACCACACCCCCGCTCAGCGCTGCGGCTCACAGTGGCCTCAGGAGTAATTGGCGCCTACGACGGATTCCTGGGGCCTGGCACCGGAAGCTTCCTTGTGTTTGTCATGGTGCGATGGCTGGGGATGCCATTTCTTCTGGCGACAGCGTCAGCCAAAGTTATCAACGCCGCCACCAACGCGGCGGCAATTCTTCTATTCGCCTCTACCGGGAATATCCTGTTTACTCTGGCGCTACCGATGGCGGCGGCGAATCTCCTGGGCGGTTATCTAGGTGCTAGAGTTGCAATCGCACGCGGCAATCAATTCATCCGGTGGGTCTTCATCACCGTTGTCGGGGTCCTAATTCTTAAAATCGGCTACGATCTGCTCTAGACCCGCTGCTCTAACCCCATCAGCTGCAGGAGCCGCACCGCATCCCTGCGCCGTGAAATGACTCATCGGATCGCACCATAAAGCTCTGAGCTACTCGGTACAGGTCAGACTCGAGGTTGACCCTGCGCGACCGTATCTTTCCGTCAGAGCCCAAGAGGTCCACCAGTGGCAAGGCGGTGAGTGAATCAAAGTCTCGCGCCACCATCACGCCGGTGCGGCCCTCTTTCAGAAACCGCACGGCAGCGTATCCCAAGAACCGTGTGTATTCGATATCAAAGGCAGTCGGTGCTGCACAGCGTAGCTCATAGCCGATATTTTTAGTGAGCACACGAATATCAAGCCCCGCATCTTTGCACTGGGTGCGCAGCGCCGGTGCAATAACATCCCCGAGCTCTATATGAGAATACCGTACCCTGCCAAACTCATCGCGGGGGCAGTCTCGTAGAATCGGCGAAGAGCTCGGGTCCAATGCATCCAGCAAACCCTCCGCCATGAGCGCCACGCCAAACTCCTTACCATGCCGTGCGCGGGCCGACACACTTTTAAAAATAATCCCGGCTATATCCTCTGGAGTGCGCTTGCCATTAGGAAACTCCTCCGGGATCAGCGACAAGGTGGCACCTGCTGCTATTCCGAGCCCCAGTGCAAGGAATCCGGCCCGACGGCCCATCGTTGTCACAAGAAACCAGCGCCGACAGGTGCGCGCGTCGGTCATCAGAGTTTGTACAATTCCCGTGCCCACCTGTCGGGCAGTCTCAAATCCAAAGCTTGGATGGTTCTGAGGTAGCGGCAGATCGTTATCAATTGTCTTTGGCACGTGCACTACCTTGAGACTAGGGCAATGCTGCGCACATTGATGACTAAGCCATGCCGAACCATCACCTCCGATTACTACCAGATGGTCAATCCCATGCTCTTTCAGACCCCGATTCAATCGCTCTATTGACTGCGGAGTGGCGAAGGGATTGTAGCGGGAGGTGCTCAAGAGCGAGCCACCGAGGACCGCCGACGGAGTGACATCATCAATCGTTAAGGGGCGAACAGTTCCCGGAAGCCCCTCGGTAATTCCTCTAAAGCCCTCGACGAGACCTTTCGTGACAAAGCCCTGTGCCTGCCCCTCGATTACTACCGAGGCTATGACCGAGTTAATTCCCGGGGCTGGTCCCCCGCTTACAATTATACCGATCGATCCAACGGGCGCGGTGGAGTTGTTCTTGGTCATACATTGTTCTTGATCATAGATTGTTCTTGATCATGCTCTGCATACACAATAAATCGCAGGCCAGTCCTGTTCCACACCGTAGCACTAAATGGTAGGGCACCTGAGTGCTATCTATCACGCCATGGCTTTAGGTCAAAGTACTACAGACAATTGAAAAAAGTGGTCGAACTCAGACCATCCCTCCCACTGAATTCCATCTGATTTATCTCTTGGCTCAATTCCCTTCCCGCGACTAATCTGAGGACGGTCTTCACAGTTGGTAATCCTTTAGCGAGGGAAACATGCCTGACGTATGGACGACTAATCCGGAGAAACTTCGCAATTACCTGATAGAAACGGGCTCCACCTGCGGCGTGCCAGGGAGGGTGTTGCAGGGGCGAGATCCAGAGTGGACGTGTATCTATGACTCGAAGGGGTATTTGCGGGATATCTACATTCACCCCGTTCAGGAACTGTATTTGACCCCTCCCGTGATTGCATGGTTCGTTTTACTATCGGGGCTCGGCATACTGATGGGCCTGGCGTGGGGCCGTCGCTTCTGGCGAAGTCGAGTATCATAGAATAACAGGGGGATTACCGATGAGCTTACTAAAGAGTGACACTCGTAGTTGTTTTGTCTCAACTCTTCGATACGCTTTTGGTGGCTGGCTCTTGTTTGTGGGGATCACCAAGATACTAGGGGGCGCTGCCGGCTTCGTCGGTTACATTCAGTCAGAGTTTGCACAGACCTGGCTTCCGGCTGCTCTCACAACAGTAACCGCATGGATTATCCTGATTGCTGAGCCTCTAATAGGCGCGTGGCTGCTCTTGGGCAAACGGCAACGGCTTGCCTGGCTCTCAGCAGCGGCACTGATGTTTCTGCTTATGTTTGGCAAGACTATCCTCCGGGATTTTCCGACAGTAGCAAACAATTGGCAGTATCTGGCTCTTTGCATAGCAGCAGCTGCGTTATCCGAGCCTGAAAAATAAGCTGCAGTAGTTGTGGCTTGATCTGACAGACAGTGCCCGATCAGCTGGGCCCGATCAGCTGGGCCCGATCAGCTGGGCCCGATCAGCTGGGCCCGATCAGATTTAATTCTCGATGCTAGGTTCTGCTTTATCTCCTCTCGCTTGTCCTTCCTGGACTCGCTCGAGGCGGTCTAAGCTCGCCTCGGGGTCCGTAAAGGACCTAAGGCTCGCCGCTTTCGTCGCATCAATGCTCCTCGGCGATCTGTCCATCCCTGGGCAGGCTGTAGAAATCTGGCTCCGACTTCATCTGACACTGTCCGAAACATCAAGTCCAGATCTCTACAGATAAGCCAACCACGGGCGGGCCTGATGTTTCCGTGGCTTCAGCAAACTACTCCAATTGCTACTCCTACCCCCTCCTCAACCAACATTCCGTCAGCGTTACCATCTCGCGTAGGTATGGACGTTAAAATCATTGTAGATGGACAGAACGCCCTCAATCACACGCTTGATATACAACTGGGAGAGGCTGCTAGCTTTCGCTCCTAGCCCGAGTTTCCGTCGGGACACGGCGATCGCCGATCCTGAAACGTTCTCTCAATCTGCAACTGACAAGGCCTTCGCTATACGGACTCGAAGGGCGCCGATAATAGCATCCCGCCTTGCCGGTGTGCCTACTGTGGATCTGAAGCTGACGACCGATCCAGGAATAGCGATAGGGACTGTTTGGCCGTTTCACCACGGCGACTCTGACAGCCAGAAGATACCTATCCTCTATTTCCGATTCGCGGATGACTCCGAGCTTGCAACCGGCTCAGATTGGGCTGAGCTCGAAGAGGCCCCTGTGCTCGCAGCAATTTTCTCTGATTTTTCTGTCTTTGTAGTCTTCGAAGACTTGGCTAGTCGGGCCTGCTCCTTCTGCTTTTTCTTATCTGCCTTTTCTAACTCCCGCTTCTTAGCTTTCTCCTGGCGATCGCGCTCGCGCTGCTGCCGTTTCACCTCACGC
>JBILUF010000088.1:0-8215 GCA_044371155.1 Bdellovibrionota bacterium | reverse complement strand
TTGGACGATGCTTGAGGTTAGCGTTCTTAGCCTCTGCCGTTGGGTAGAAGTTAATGTCGATAACATTATCAAGCATCCGCACCGCTGTGCGCACCGTCTTGGCGACAAGCTGCCTGTCGAGCCCCTTCGCTGTAGTGTGTGTGGCCAGATTTACCGAGCCGAGGTTACACACCGCGGTCTCATCAGCCGAGGTATTAAGCAGAATCTCAGTACAAAGATTCGAGCTGTGTACCACCCCTACATGATCCTGCGGTGAGCGCAGGTTCGATGGATCCTTAAAGGTAATCCATGGATGCCCGGTCTCAAACAACATCGAGAGCATCTTGCGCCAAAGGCCTAAAGCCTCAATCTTCTTATGGAGCTTTAGCTTCCCGGCCTCGGCGAGCTTCTCATACTCCTGGTACCGCTTCTCGAATGCAGAGCCAACGAGGTCGTGAAGATCCGGCACATCACTTGGGCTAAACAGAGTCCAGCTGCCATTGGCCGCTACCCGCTTCATGAACAGGTCTGGAATCCAGTTGGCAGTATTCATGTCGTGAGTGCGGCGACGCTCGTCACCGGTGTTCTTGCGAAGCTCGAGGAAATCCTCGATATCAAGATGCCAGGTCTCAAGGTAGGCACACATCGCACCTTTGCGCTTACCGCCTTGATTCACTGCCACTGCGGTATCATTAGCAACCTTCAGGAACGGGATCACCCCTTGGCTTCGGCCGTTGGTGCCCTTGATGCGCGCACCTGTAGCACGCACATTGGTCCAGTCATTACCTAACCCCCCCGCCCATTTTGAAAGCTGCGCGTCATCTGACACACACTTAAAGATGTGCTTCAGATCATCCATCACTGTGGTGAGATAACATGAGCTAAGCTGTGGATGGAGCGTTCCGGCGTTAAACAACGTCGGCGTGCTGGAGGTAAAGAGGAACTTCGAGAGCACCTCATAAAACTCAATGGCGCGCTCGTTTTTCTGAGCACCTTCCCCGACAGAGAGTCCCATCGAAACACGCATCCAGAAGATCTGTGGAGTTTCAAGACGGCGATCCTCATGGTGAATGAGATAGCGATCATACAAGGTCTGCATACCAAGGTAGGTAAATTGCAGGTCGCGCTCTAGCTTCATCGCCTTACCAAGCTTCTCAAGATCGAACTCAAGCAGCATTGGATCGATCCGCTCGACTTCCACCGCGCGCTTTAGGGCTTTCACGAAATACTGCTGGTGCGCCTTCTCAAGGCCAGGATCAACAGCATCGATCCCCATTGTCTCCCGATAGATCACATCGAGCAGCAAGCGGGCCGCGACAAAGGAGTAATCTGGCTCACGCTCAATCTTCGCCCGAGCTGCCATAACGTTTGAGGTGTCCACCTCATCCGCACGCACCCCTTCATACAGATTCTTTATAGACTCTTGCAGAACAGCCTCGGCATCAATATCACCGAGGTCACGGCAGGCGTGGTTGATGCGGCGTCGAAGCTCTCCCTCAGTAAGGGTAGCTGTGCGACCATCGAGGAAGGTGACCGTAAACTGCCGACCTGCATCCTCGATCGGAATTACAAGCTGTTTACGCTGAATCTTCGCCTCTACTCCACCCTCGGCCTCCTCTTGCTGACGCAATGCGGCTCGCGCAGCACGGTAAATAATGAAATCCTTGGCTACCTGATAGTAGCCCTCGGCCATCATAGTACGCTCGACCTCGTCCTGGATCAGCTCAACAGCAAGCTGGGTCCCAGTGCGAGCGAGATTCGAACAACGCGCCACCACCTTATTCGTAAGCACATTGACTGCGTCTATAATCTCCTGAGACGACTGGCCCTCTATTTTGAGCGATGCGCGGAACGCTCGCTCAATTGCTGAGGCGATCTTCATCGGATTAAACCGCACGGATGTTTTGCCATCGCGACGCAACACCTTAAGCTGTCGCGGGGAATCTTCGCGCAGCGCCTTGCGCTCGTCGCGATAAACGATGTACTTGCGAGCAACTTCATAGTTGCCGCTCTCCATCAATTTCACCTCAACAATATCTTGAATCCCTTCAACGGTAAGAGCGGCGCCACGCTGAGATTGGTTGAGGCACTCGAGCACCACCTGGTCGGCTACGGTTTGCACCGTAGTGTGGATGTCCTGCGGCAGCGGAGCCACCTCTGGGATAGAAAGCGCATCGCGGAACGCAGCCTGCACGGCATTGGTGATACGATCGCGCCGAAACGGCACGAGCATACCGTTTCGCTTAACAACGGTGATTGAATCCGCGCGGGCCCGGTCCCGAGAGATATCGACTATCTTCCCGTCGCTCACCGCACCCCCGGAGCCAATATGAGTAGCTCCATTTTTGTCTGCTGGGGTTGTTACCTCGTTCATCTCCATTGATTGATCTCCACTGAACACACTTCTTAAGATTTAAGATTCTTGATTGATTTTTATTCGTTCCGCCGTCTGTAAGGAGCTATTAAGCACCCCTCCCCCTATCTGATTTCGAACTGCCGTCAAAAGGAATCCGCCGACACCTTCCGAGTGCCCAAAACAACGTTTAGGAGCTTTAGTTTGATTGTTAGAAGTCCGCCTACCTGCGGCAAAACCCCAATTTAACCACCCCACCCGCAGCCCCCTTTAAAGAGGATTATACCCAGTGGACCACAACATATAGGGCCAAAAACCAACCTTAATACTAAATATATGGGTATGACACCCTCGTGTAAATATAAAAGTTAGGCATTCCTAAAAGAATTTCGTAGCAACAGCACTAAGCACTCAGATTCAGGCAGACCAGGCGATCAAATACCTTTTTAAAACCGCTCTGATCGTCTCTTGCTCCTAACCATTTTCTCACCCACCCATCGCAACCAGTTAGAATTACTTAAATCCTCTTTTCTAGCTGGTCGACCAAAAATTCATTACGCAAAGATCCTATTCTATTCGAGCGAAATTTTTCTAGGTCGCTGCTCAGGAGATAGCGGTGTGGGGAAAAACTGTGGGTAGCGCTACAAAAATCTTCACAAAAGCTGTGGATAAGTTGTGTGCACCCTTAAGAGTGCCGTAGCATGCCACAGCAAGGAGTGCGCAAAAAAACTAGATAAAATAGGGCTAAAACAGCTCGGCACAGACACAGAACAATCTTCACAGTTATCCACATGGGACCTAATGTTATTTCCGGCCGCTCCTCACCTATCGGCAGAAGTAGCTGGCTTGACTCGAGCCGGTGGGCGCGCGCGGGCTTCCACGCTGCTTCGCTCCCTCTCTTCGTTGCAGCCAACGCGCCTCAATCACCCAGCTGCTTTGGAGATCTGAAGCAAGGCTGCGCCAATCACCACTCACCGAAATCCTCTCAAGGATAGCGATGCTGCTGGCAGCCAGCGTGCGCCTCATATCGCCCAGCACAATAAGCCCAATGAATGCTGGGCTGTATGTGCCCATAGCAGAGCACTAGACTAATACTCAAAAAGAAGTTAGCATCCCCTTGCATGTTGTTGGATAACATAACATCTGAGAAACACTGCTCTTTTGAGCCGCGCACGCTTGATACTCTCGAGCGTGGCAGCCGCTGCGTGGTAACATCTGTATCATCTTCGAATGTACCGCTTCGAAATAAGCTCCTTTCTATGGGGATTGTGGCCGGCACCACTGTAGAGCTTGCTGCAGTTGCCCCACTAGGAGACCCGGTTACCATTAAAGCACTCGGCTATAGCCTCTCGCTCCGCATCGCTGAGGCTAAAGAGGTGCAGGTGATGCCGGTCACTACTACCTCTAATCAACACTCAGCCTCTAATCAGCGCTCAGCGGCCTAACAGTTTTTCTCCCCTGCCTCCAGCGCGACACCATGGAGACCGCCACCTACCCAGCCGACTCAGCACCAGTAGCAAAAACCAAGGCTACTCGCGCCCGCATAGCACTGGCCGGAAATCCAAACTGCGGCAAGACCACAATCTTTAACGCTCTCACCGGACTTCACTACAAGGTAGCGAACTATCCAGGAGTGACAGTCGAGAAAAAAGAGGGTGCCGCCAAGCTCAGCGCAACGTGTGATGTGCAGGTGCTAGACCTACCTGGAATATATAGCCTGTGCGGAAGTTCGATCGACGAACGGATCGCCACCCAGATCCTAACTGGAGATTATGGCGATGAGCGCAAACCAGACCTGGTGGTCTCGGTGCTCGACTCGGCCAACCTAGAGCGCAATCTCTACCTTACCACCCAGCTTATAGACCTTGGCCTTCCAGTGGTGGTGGCTCTTAACATGATGGATCTTGCTGAGCGTGGCGGAATCTCAATTAAAAAAGAGCTTCTTGCCTCCGCACTGGACGTGCCCGTCGTATCACTGAACGCTTCAAAAGGGGCGGGGCTTGAGGAACTAAAACGCGTGGTCGAACAGACGCTCACCGCGTACAAGCCTTCCACAAAACAGTTCTGCTGGCTTCCTATCTGCTCCCCCTACCGTGATGCGGCCCAGGAGCTTGGTACGTTAGAGGTAAGCGCTGGGGGGAATTTACCGGCGATCTTAAAAGGTGCCGCCCTGCTTGCAGATGAGCGCCCACCCAGCACCCTGGAGATAGCAACCAAACTAGCCGCATGGAAAAAGGAGTTGGCCCTAAAGAATATCGACGGTGCAAGCTTTGAGGCCACCAGTCGGTATCAGATTGCAAACTGGATCTATAAGCGCTGTGTCTCAGTCACCCGCTCTGGCCCCCCGAGACTGATTGATCGTGTCGATGGAATCATAATGCACCGCATCTGGGGTGTAGTGACATTCATGCTGGTGATGGCGCTAATCTTCCAAGCGATCTTTTTGTGGGCCAGCGCTCCGATGGACCTTATCGACTCTGGATTCACCGCGCTCGGGAGTTTCATCAAGCAACAGATGGATGATGGCCCGCTACGAAGCCTCTTGGTGGATGGAGTTATAGCCGGAGTCGGCGGGGTGCTTATCTTTATTCCGCAGATAGCAATTCTATTTTTCTTCCTCGGACTTCTTGAGGATAGCGGCTACCTCGCGCGCGCTGCGTTTATCATGGACCGCATCATGCGGCAGTTTGGCTTGCAGGGCCGCTCGTTTATCCCACTACTTAGTTCTTTTGCGTGCGCCATCCCGGGGATTATGTCCACCCGCACGATTCCATCCTTTGCGGATCGGATGGTGACTATATTAGTAGCTCCTCTCATGAGCTGCAGCGCGCGGCTTCCGGTGTATACCCTGCTTATCTCGGCTTTTATTCCTAACACCAAAGTGTTCGGATTTATCTCAATGCAGGGATTAGTACTGCTGGGGATGTACCTACTGGGGATCATAGGGGCCGCACTCGTTGCATGGCTTTTAAAGCTCAGCGTGCTGCGCGGCACCCCGGCTCTCTTCATCATGGAGATGCCGGTCTTTAAGGTTCCAGGTATCAAGCTTGTGCTGCGGGATGTGTGGGACCGTATCGTTCTGTTTATAAAAGGTGCCGGTACCGTTATCTTAGCCTGCTCAATTCTGCTCTGGTTCCTCGCTGCCTACCCCCAAGGCTCAGTCAAGGAAAGCTATGCCGGACAGATCGGCACCGCCATGGAGCCCCTAATTAAACCGCTTGGATTTAATTGGGAGATCGGAGTTGGCATTCTCGCCAGCTTTGCAGCCCGCGAGGTGTTCGTCACCTCACTGGCAACGGTCTATAATCTGCAAGATGCAGACGACACCTCGCAGTCACCGATCTCCATGTTGCAGCAGCGCCACATCAGTGGCGAGATGACCACCGCCTCAGCACTATCGCTGATGGTGTTTTTTGTCTTTGCCTGCCAGTGCATGTCGACTATCGCCGTCTGTCGCCGCGAAACCGGCTCCTGGCGCTGGCCTGTGTTTATGTTCATCTATATGACTGCGCTTGCGTATGGCGCAGCGTGGGTGATGTACACCGTGGCAAGGGGATTGGGCTGGTGAAGTTGAAGCCGCTGATCTCGAAATAAACTCGATACCCCTATATTTCTCCAACAAAACAAGACCCCTAGCAGCACATCGCTATGTCGTCTTGGGACGATTCGGGATTCAATCCCCAAAAACAGCAATACAGCCTACGAATTGCATCCAATGCTGAACATATGGTGCGGTTCATCTCGAACCCAGTGAGCCGCTATCTCAATCAAACACTCTTTGCATCAGCGGCGATGTTTCATCATGGCTTGATAACGCTAAAAGCAGCGAGCATACCGTTCGGATAGATCCTGCCTGCTTTTCTGTTTATCTGAGCAAGTACAAAATTTTTCTACTTCGCTAAATCAGAAAATCATGTACTTTAACCAAAGAGGGAGGCTTGAAATATGCAGCAACGCACCCACGACCACGGAAGAGATTTCAACATATCTCCGATGATAGCGGCCTTGTCCAGCGCAACCTCTAAGCTGCTGGATGCTCCGGTAAGGGAAAGCACCCATGGAATTATGGTCGCGCATGGGATGCCGCGCGACGAAAAAGCCACCATCGGCTTAGTCGTTGAGATGGCGCTCTCTCCAGATCTGCCAATTTTACAAGGAGCCTCTCAACGCCATAGAGCGCTCTGGTCTCATTGGGGGGCGCGCCTTGAACTCTGCCATGGCAGCACCGCATATCCAGGCAACACGCCATCACGAAGTGACCTCGATCTTCTAGCGGAGAGCGCCAAGATCGCCCATAGCATCCAAGAGTGCGCGAAGCGGGATACACGCTCGATGCTATCCCAAGCTTTTGCCAGAGAACTCGCCGAGCACGAGTCCGAATTCGCCGAGCTATCGCGGCTTGCGGTAGAAGCACGCCAGCGGATAGCTGCTTAGAGCATCACTCATTGGGCTTGGGATCATTGTTGATCGGTCTGGTATCTCATACCCTACCGATAGAAACGCCCAGCACCACTCCCCATGCCGTGCGGTTTCTCAAAGTACCGGTCCGGTAGTCCATGCCGAGACGGCCAGCGGAGAAAGCTCACCAGCAACACCACTACATGACCTAAGCAAAGCATAATCGTTGAGCCCCATAGAGCCCACACAGAATTCTTAAAGACTCTGGATGGATCTTTTGGATCGTAGATAAGCGGCACCGTTGTACCCACCGGCTGCCGAGCGTAGGAGATAGGCTTATCGTGCCCTGTTGCTTTTCCAAATGCCAACTCGACGGAGCGGCGCTCTCCATTTGCTGTGTCAAACTGCACAGTCGCAGAATATCGTGTGCAGTCCTTCCGATTCCTTATTCGAGAGCTCTCGCGAGTGCCCGACTTCCCTTTACTACAGGTGGCATTTCTGCCGATAACCTCAGTAACAATCCCATCAGTTTTGCTAGCAGCTCTCGTGAACTCAAAGGTTAAAAATCCAGTGGCGCATGCCCCCAAGAGGAGCAAAACCGAGATACAGGCTAGTATCGGCTCCTTAACCATCGGCCCTCCGCCCGGACTGGACCAGCGCTGCATACAAAGTGCCCATAACAAGAGCCCAGTACGAGAAATAAAGCAGAATAAAATACACCACCGCAGCTCCTGTGGCCTGGAGAGCAGGCTCAACATATGAGGCCACATTTTGTAGCAGCAGCAGATAGAAGACGCTCTTCAGTGACGCACTGAGGCTGCCCCAGTGGGTGGGATCGCTCTCGGAAAAAAGATAGTAGCCTGATAGAGCAAAGATATATCCCAGGATAAACGCAACAAATGCGGCACCGATAGCCTCATCTAAGAACTCAAGAACTCTATCCGCAAAATCACGCAGGCGGTTAGATACTGATATGAGCCTAAGGACTCGTAGGATTCGCAGCAATCGCGCAACTACAACAAAAGACCCAACCGCTGGCACGAACGAGAGGAGCACGATCACGAGATCAAATCGATTCCAGAACTCGTGAAAGAACTCTCGAAATCGCGGCGCAAACGCCATGAATCTAATCAGAATCTCTACCCCAAACACTACCTGAGAGAGATACAGGATCGGATCAATCAGGTTCCCTATCCCATCATATGCCTCCGGAATAGTGGCAACGCCCATCAGCATCGCATTAAAGATAATCAGGGCTAGAATCGATCCTTGGAATACCGGGAGATCGGCGATTTTTCGACAGAGTGAAGTCATACCAAAAGTATCTGATCAGTATGCGTTACTTAACAATGCAAAAAGCGGCTCTACATTCGGCACGCCGATTCAGTAACACTGGCGTTAAGTCCTCATGTGGGCCCGGAGTACTGTCGCGGAAGAGGCCTCAACCAAACCCAAGCCTCGGCCGCCCTTGCGCGGCCTGCCGCT
>JBILUF010000087.1:0-8220 GCA_044371155.1 Bdellovibrionota bacterium | reverse complement strand
AACGCTGCCTCCACGGGGTGTGACCGAATCAGTCCTACCCAGGGGAGGCAGAGTAAGTTCCAACTACTCACTATGCAGTTTTAAAAGAGCGCGCTTTAGCTGGAGAGGTTTCCCCCAAAAGATAAAGCCAGAGGAGCAGAATAAGGTATTGGGGGGGCAAGTCAAACTACGGACTACTGGGAGATTTTCCAGTGCTATCGAATGCTTAGCAGATTGGACCGGAACACTCTCCAATAGCGAGGGGCCACTGAACAGATACGGCGGATCAAATCGCCTGTGGTCGATCTGGTACGGGGCTCTGCTTCAAGAGATGCAGCTGCGCCAGTACAATCCCGACCATCATCAACACACACCCCCAAATCTGCCTCTCCGTAAGGACTTCGCCCAAAAGATACCATCCACCAAGAGCTGCAAAGACCCCTTCAAGGCTCAGAATGAGCGCAGCGCTGGCCACGGGTACATGCCGCTGTGCCAGCACTTGTAATGTGTAGGCGATACCGATGGAGCAAAAAACCATGTAGGTAAGCTCTGGCCAGGCCTGAAATGTTGTGCTCCAGCGATCCTGCTCAAGTGCTATGGCGCCAATGCCATTGAATATCGCACAGACTAAATTCTGCCCCACCACGAGAACTATCGGATCTGAATGTTGAGCAAGCTTGCCTACAAAAATAACATGGAAGGCAAACGCCACCGCACATCCAAACACCCAAAGGTCACCTGATGAGATCCGAACCTGCTCAGTAAGACTGAGCAGACCAAGTCCCAGGAGCGCCACAAGCGCCCCACTCCAGCAATTGACCGGCAGCCGCTCGCTCCAGAAAAAAAAGAGAAAGATGGGGATTAGGACGATATAGAGCCCAGTGATAAATCCACCCTGCCCTGCAGTGGTTGTTACCATCCCGATCTGTTGCAACGCAGCACCCGCAAACAGCAGTAGCCCCAATATGCCGATAGCTCGATAGTCGGTATGGGAGAGAGAGCTAAATCGCCGCGCTCCGCAGCAGAGCACGATGAGTAGCGCCCCGAGTCCAAAGCGCAACGCATTAAAGGTGAGCGGCCCGGTATGTTCCATCGCCGAGCGCTGCGGCACAAACGCCACTCCCCAAATGAGCGCAGTGATCACGAGTGCCAAATACCAACACCACCAAGGCTTTGAAAGTTGCGATCTGGATATCATAGCTCCGTCCAGGGTAGTCATCTGCGAATAGTAGTAGCACCACATCGACTACAGGATAGCTACCAGCTTCTCAAGGTCTTTACCCAGATAGGGGTAAGAGGCGCGGTCACACTATGGGCCCCCACGAGTATGCTACACGGATAGTAACAACCGTTCGATTACCCAGGGTATATCGCCGACCGCAGCTATAGAAAAGTTACTGAGTTCAAAAATCCCCCGGTTTTATCGACCTGAGTCCACAGCGGGAAGTTTTACATTTGAAAAGCGGAATAGCCGTTGAGCTTAATGAGTGACACGGGAGGATATTCTCCTCTCTCTCTCCTGCATACCAATGACTAAGAGCTTCATCTCCTTTCCGCCTTGCAGGAGAGCTCCAGGCAGCTTTGATTGCTGCCTCAGCTCGTGCGGCCCATACACATCGCCCACAATGGAGGCTCCCCCCGCATCACGAAACAAGATTATTTAAGCTGCATCGCCTAACCAGGCCGCTTGAGGTGTAAGGTGGGGGCACTGGAGAAAAGAGAATGCAATCGGTAGCCTGCTCTCACCCTCAGAGTGAACTACAAGATAGCAACAAGCTCCTCCACATTTTTCACGACGTAAGTTGGGAAGGCGCCTCGAAGCTTCTCCTCGCTATGCGCACCCCAGAGCACCGCACACGAGGCGGCTCCAGCACGATTACCCATCTCGATATCAAATGTAGCATCGCCAATCATTAGCGTAGTCGGATCAGGATACCGACCGAAGAAACGACAGAAACGCTGGAGCGGTTCAGGATGGGGCTTGGCATTGGTGACCTCCTTGGCGCCAATAACATGCTCGATGAATTCAGCAATCCCGAGATGCTGCGCGTCTTGCATCGCGGCCGTTCCAATCTTACTCGTTACCACTCCTACACGTATCTGGGCCTCACGCATGGCGCGTAACAAATCGGCAATCCCCGGATACAGTGAAATGAGATCTTTTGATCGAACACCATAGATCTCACGGTAACTTTCAACCAGGCGCTGCACCTGCGCCTCAGTGAGCTTCCCTCCGGTGAGAATTGGAAAGGAGTCCTCTACTCGCACCCCCATCATCGACAGAATCGTCTCAGGTGTTGGCTCAGCTAGTGCCGCCTGACGAAACGCCTCCTGCATCGAGGCGATAATTGCCGCCCGCGAATCGACTAAAGTACCATCAAAATCAAAGGCAACTATCAGATGCTTAGCCATACCCCTCTCCATCCCGAGCCTATCTCCGTTGGTTTAGGCCCGTTGCCAACAATACCGGAGGGCGCGTAGCCAGGATAGCCGGTGATTTCACTACTCCAATTTGCCAGACTCACCTGCAGCCGCGATCGCCTGAGCTAAGGAACTCAGATCAAATGGCTTCACCAAAAATCCTGAGACATGAAGCTCCATCGCCTGCTGCACCAGCTCCTTACTGGCATACGCAGTGACCATTACAAACGGCACCTCACGATGCACAAACGATGCGCGCACCATGCGAAGAAAATCTACCCCTGTGAGTTCAGGCATCTGCCAATCAGCAATAATCAGAGCAAACTCATGTAACGTCAGCAGGGTTTTTGCTGACTTCACGGAGTCAGCCTCAAAGACCTGCGTAAACTCAAGCTCCTCAAGACACATCCGCATAGTGCTGCGCATCTCGAGGTAGTCTTCTACGACAAGGACTGGACGATTTAGATCAATTGCCATGGTCAACCGTTTGCCAATCAACGCGATACTACTCACATCATCTCACATTCTTCCCTTTCACAACGAACTATTTCTGCTACTCACAATGGCCGCTAGCTGACTGCTCCGGGGGTCGCTCTTGCCTAGGGTTGCCGCTCCTTTAGAGCTCTGGCCTCCGCACCGTGTTCAAGGAAAACCTTCATTGCAATAATACTTACCGAGCCTACCGTGGCCAGGGCATGCGTTAGCCCCACCAGAAAAAGCTGTGGTCCGATAACGATTGCATACCAAAGGCCACTCAGATCCTTGGCGATAAGCCCAAGCTCGCGCAGCCATGAAACCGCTTGAGATTTGCGTTGCCTGTACATAAGCTGCACCTGCACCATCTTGCCGTGAAAGAGCAAAACACTCACCACACTAAGGCACAGGTCAACCGCGGTCGGCATCCAGGCGGTATTGATGGGCGCTCCTAACAGGGTGCATACCATCACTGCGATCAGGATGGTGTTTGCAACCATCGCCGCAAGGAAAAGTTCCCTAGCGCGGGGTGCCCGATGGGCCCTGAGGTACCAAAGGATAACGGTCGCAAGAGCGATGACCGGAAGGCGGCTCACAAGCAGAAAATAATCGGTGTAGCTACGAGTGAGCCCTGAGAGCGCAAATAGAGTAAAGGCCGAGAAGCTCCAGAACTCTCGCACTGGATTGAGTCCGTCAAACACCTGAGACTGCGAGATCTCATGGCGCTCCCAGGCTCGTCCGCGACTCCGAAGCTTATGCACCTGGGCGCAAGCACCGATACCCGTGCATAGAAGGAAAGTGGCAGCAGCAAAATACCCAGAATTCATCAGTCACGGAGGGTATGGCATCACGCAGTTGATTTCAATCCGCTCACACAGACATTACAAGCCTCGCGCTGCGAGGCCAACAATAAGCTAGTAGTCCAACATCGGGAAAAGAGCAAAATCGGAGATTTTTCAAGAAATAATTGATGATCGCCCGACTCACCACTCCTTCGTTACGAGAAATCACCTTGCGGTTGGACTACTAGAAGCGAAAGCCCGTTGCTAGGCGAAGCTCGAGAGCCGCACTACTTTACAGAGCCGCTCCGGGGTTAGATCCGGTACTACCTCAATACCCGATGGAGGCTCTTGCAAGAGCCCCGCGCGGTTAACCCAGATTGCATTAAATCCTGCATCTCGGCTAGCTTCGGCATCGACATCCAACCTATCCCCAATATACCAACACCGCTCAGCGGGCAGTGCTGCCATCTTTGCAGCAATCTCGAAGATTCTGCGATCCGGCTTTGCAACCTTGTGCTCAGCCGAGATGACCACCACTCCCAGTCTCTCATAAAGCCCAAGCTTTCTAAGTTTGCTGCGCTGCTGCTTGGCCTCGCCATTTGTGATTAGCCCCAAAGCCGCCCCGCGCTCGATAAGTGCAGCGAGGCAGTTTGGCACCTCAGGATAGAGGGTCCAGTTATCTTCATAGGCTTTTAAGAACACAGAGAAGATCTGAACACAGGCATCGTCACTGATAACCACACCGCAATGCTCCCCCACCGCCTGCACCCGGCGTCTTCGCTGCTCTGCGAAGGTAAACTCCCCAGCGAGGTGGCGATTGAAGTAGTGCTCGGCAAGCTCGGCCCATGCTGAAACAAACTGCTCCTCTGGCAGAGAGTGAAACGCAGCGGTCTCTCGACGTAGCGCCGCCGCCGCTTGCGACTCTGACAACTACTGATGATGCAAGGTGCCGTCTAGGTCAAAAAAGATCACGAAGTGCCTCCGCTACCTATCCAAGCCAACCGAAATTGTACCGGGGATATAGCCGGCAATCACCACAGAAAGTGGGCACTCAAGATGCAGCACTTGGATAGCCCAAGCAGATTTCTACATACTAGCGCACTCGACACTGAGCGAAAGAATCCAACTGAGCCCTGAGACCATCCAATCCTGAACCCAGCATCCATCTCGCGGTTTACCCACTTTCATGCTAGCTAAGGAAAGCTTGAGTATGTAGGAACAATTTTTTTGACTTTGCTCTCATATGACTGCAGTGACCCACAAGGAATCCCAGCGACGTTTGGGGTTAGGTGAAAAAATCGCGTACGGCACTGGCGACATCGCCAACGGCCTTGCCGTGTCCTCTGTCGGCTTTTGGCTGCTCTTTTACCTCACCGAAGTCACAGGCTTAAGTCCCTGGCTCGCTGGGATGGCGATTATGATCGGGCGGGCCTGGGATGCAGTCACTGATCCAGTTATGGGATGGATCACCGACCGCACGGAGTCCCGCTGGGGCAGGCGTCGACCGTATCTGCTGTTTGGTGCCTTTACCTATGGCCTGGCGTTCCTCTCGTTATGGACGGTGCCTGCATTTGAAAGTGAGTGGTTGCGGTTTTTGTATGTTACTATCTCCTTTGTCTTCTTCAATACCGCGCTCACCGTTGTATTTGTTCCGTATACATCGCTTACAGCAGCAATCACCGACGATTACGATGAACGCACAAGCCTCACTGGCTTTCGTATGGTAGCGAGTCAGATCGCTTTTCTGCTGGGAGCAACAATTCCTCCGAAGCTAGTTAGCTGGAGCGCTTCAAGTGAGGGCCAACAGGCACTGGCGGCAATCGGCCTGGATATCGTGTTTGGAAGCTGGCTCGGCACCCCCAGGGTTGGATACCTCATCTTTGGTGGCGCCTTCGCCCTAACGATGGTGACTACAATTCTAATCTGCTTCGCTGGGGTGCGAGAGCGGATTACTTCAGTAGATCCCCATGCCCCATCGAGTGCCTGGTACTATATGAAGGGGGTAGTGCTGCTGGCTGGCTCATCCGAGCCATTTAGAAAATCGCTCCTTATCAAACTCCTCTCCACCTGCGCAGTCACCTTGATAGCGGTGAAGCTCCCCTACTATCTTGCATACGTGTTGTTAATCCCCGATGAGAAACCGTATGTATTCGGTGTCCTCTTTATATCAGCCATCATCTCAACACCGGTCTGGGTGCTGATTTCAAAGCGACTGGGTAAATTCGATGCATATCGGTGGGGTATGTATGGATACTGCGCGTTATTGTGTGTGCTCCTCGCTCTTGGGCAGGATGCCTCACACGTCATTTATCCGATCGCTATGGCAGCCGGATTTTTTCACGCCGCTGCGTTGATGATACCCTGGTCCATTATCCCCGACGTCGTAGAGCATGATGAGCTCACCTCAGGGCATCGGCGCGAGGGGTTGCTCTACGGCGGCACAACGTTTGCCTACAAATTAGCATCGGCGCTTGCGGTGTTCCTGGCAGGTCTTGGCCTTGAGCACTTTGGATACGAGCCAAATGCCACCCAAACGGTACAATCAGTGCTTGGCATCTCACTGATGGTGACAGTCTTCCCCGCCATACTGTTCTTAAGTTCCGTATTTGCCGGACGTGGGTATCCGCTGACTGCCAAGGTACATGCCGAGGTCAAGGCGGCGCTGCTAGCGCGGCGCAACCAGATATCCTCCGGCACTAGCAACTAAAACTTTCCCCCTTTAACGGCACAGTAGGTCGCTGTCACAACGCTACAGGTCTGAAGCGGTGGTGTCGCAATGCGCGCCACCTAAAAGAGACCGCGCCCCCGCAAATGAGGCTGGAATCAGGTGTGCGGCCACGATATAACTCGAGCGGCTCAATATCCGAGGGGGTAACGACAGCGTATGGGAAATGCAATCACGGTCGGGCAGTCAGGAGATACTGCACTTTCACTTCTTACGGCGATGGCCAATCGACACGGGCTGATTGCGGGGGCCACTGGTACAGGGAAGACAGTCACTCTTCGGGTACTCGCGGAGGGATTTAGCCGGCTCGGGGTACCGGTGTTCATGGCCGATGTCAAAGGTGATCTAGGTGGGCTTGCAGCGGCCGGAGCCAAAGAGGGGAAATTCGCTGAGCGGCTGCAAAAACTTGGGATCGCTGATTGGGTAGGCCAAGCCTTCCCGGTCACTTTTTGGGACGTCCTGGGTGAACAAGGGCACCCGGTGCGAGCAACGGTGTCGGAGCTGGGGCCGTTTCTGCTGAGTCGGCTTCTCAATCTTAACGACACCCAAGCCGGAGTGCTCTCAATTGTCTTCAAGGTCGCTGACGACAACGGGATGCTTCTTTTGGATCTCAAAGATCTACACGCAATGCTCGCCTTTGTGGGTGAAAACGCCAAGGAGCTCACCCTCACCTACGGCAACGTCTCGGCAGCGAGTATCGGCGCCATCCAGCGCGGACTGTTATCACTTCAAGAAAGTGGTGGGACTAACTTCTTCGGCGAACCGGCGCTAAACATTGCTGACCTTATGCAAACGGACACTGCTGGACGCGGGGTAGTAAATATCCTTGCGGCAGATAAACTGATGCAATCGCCCAAGATTTATTCAACCTTCCTGCTCTGGCTCCTCTCGGAGCTTTTTGAACAGCTCCCCGAGGCAGGCGATATCGAAAAGCCTAAACTTGTTTTCTTTTTTGATGAAGCGCATCTACTATTTGATGAGGCACCGAAGGCACTCCTTGAGAAGATCGACCAGGTCGTCCGACTGATTCGCTCAAAAGGAGTGGGAGTATACTTCGTGTCACAAAGCCCGCTAGATATCCCTGATGCAGTGCTAGCGCAGCTTGGCAACCGGGTGCAGCATGCACTTCGAGCCTTCACCGCCAAGGACCAAAAAGCCATCAAGGCGACAGCCGAATCATTCCGCTCAGATGGCAAGACAAAGCTCGATGAGGTTATCGGAGCTCTTGCAATCGGGGAAGCACTGGTGTCGCTCCTGGATGAAAACGGCGCGCCGCAAATTGCTTCCAGAGCCCTTATCGCCCCGCCCGCAAGTCGACTGGGGCCCATCTCAATTGAGGAGCGCAAGAAAATTATTGCGGCTTCAGTCGTAGCCGGTGTCTACGAAGAGGTAATAGACCGTGAATCAGCCTACGAGATACTAAAGCGCAGAACTTCGAGGAATGACATCAAGGGTGATGAGCCTACAAAACCCACGCGGTCGGGCGGCTCAATCACCGATATCTTTGGCGAAGGTGGCAGCACCCCTAAAGGCAGTGGCCGAACCCGCCAGAGCCCACTTGAGGCGATGATGATGAGTGCCGTCCGCAGCATCGGAAGCCGGGTAGGGCGCGAAATTATGCGGGGCATCTTTGGGTCGATGTCAGCTGGATCGCGGCGGCGGTGATACAGAATTGATACTGCGCTCATTGTCGCCGACCCGATGGCGAGCCAGATCATGGGCTCCTCAGAGTGCCCGATAACGCTGCGGATGTTTTTGGAGTCGAGCCTGACAAGGGCTCCGATTGACCCCAGACCGCCTACAACGATCCAGAATACTGCGTCGGATCCCCTCCACCCG
>JBILUF010000086.1:0-8259 GCA_044371155.1 Bdellovibrionota bacterium | reverse complement strand
TCCCGCAAAGAATCAACGCCGAAAACTGCCCATACTTCAAAATCGCTAAAGCAAATCCACAGAGAGTCCACCCAACCCTCTGATGTTATTAAACATGATTGGTTTTCCTATTCCCTACACGTAGATTGTGTCCATGATACCACCACGCTAGCATCGTCTCTTAGATTCGAAAGGGGAGGGCAACATATGCTTAGTCGGATTGTTACTTCGAGAGCTAAAGCTAATTTCTCATGAA
The DNA here is from genome assembly GCA_044371155.1 of Bdellovibrionota bacterium. Taxonomy (GTDB): domain Bacteria; phylum Bdellovibrionota_C; class UBA2361; order UBA2361; family UBA2361; genus CAZTER01. The sequence continues at coordinate 8,024 of JBILUF010000086.1, read as the reverse complement.
CGGAATACCAGTTATGACGGATGGTTCAAGTAAGTATCTATTTACAACGAGTGAAAATCTTGAGGATTTTGCGAGTAATCGAGTCTTAGTCGGATATCCAGGGTCTACGGCTTTTCCGGTTCGATTGGCGTTTGAGATATTTTCTCGAGCAGTTTGTGCTTTAGCAGATGCCGGAAGGACCGGACCATATACAATTTATGACCCTTGTGCCGGAGCGGGATATTTACTGTCTGTTATAGCGCTACGCTTCGGCTCAAAACTAAAGGAAATTCTAGCTTCGGACATTGATTCCCGCGCGCTGGAGTTTGCTCAACAGAATCTCGCATTGTGTAATCCGGGTGGATTGCAAGCACGGATCAAGACTTTGCGTGAGCGTGCCATGGCAAGGCCAAGCGAAGCTACCGAAGGCGCTCTAGCCAGTGGGCTAAGGATCGAAGGCAGTTTCGATCAAGACCGCAGACTCATCCCGTTAAGGATATTCGAGCAAGATATATTTTCCTCATGTTCGCCTGCACTGTCGAAAAGTGTAGATTTGTTAATAACCGATCTGCCCCATGGACGAGCGGTCGATTGGGTGAAAGGGCCTGACTCAAATGAGAGGCGGTATGAATTGCTTTCGCAGATGCTCTCTACGGTGCTTGCACCGAAAGGCGTTGCCATTATCTGTTCCGGGAAAGAATCACCTAAACAAATTGCCCCACTAAGAAGACTTGAGTTGCTAAAGCTCGGTCATCGTCAGATGCTTTTTCTTCAAAACAACTAAATGTCCGACCGCAGGGTCTCTTTGGCCAGGGTCTCTTTGGCTAGAGTCTGTTTAGCTGTCCTGCCTGATATCCAAGCCAGGTGTGAATGGACGTAAAGCGTCTCCTTCGGAAACTGAGCGTCCAGGACTTCTGAAATTGCTGGCCACCTCTCCTGATCGTAGTCATGAAAGATAACTACCCCATTAGGAGTAACCGCTCTCGTGGCTAGAGTTGCATCATTATTTGCATTCGACCCTCCCTTAGGAGACATCGACCAGGAGGATGTGAAACTTAAGCTGGGAAAAAGGATGACTCGAGGGGCCCCTCTCCTCTATTTTCTCTCAGAGACCGCGAGTCCCCCGAAATTATTAGAGATTTAAAACAGGTATTTCATAAATGGTGAGGCGGGATAATCGGTGAACTAGCTCGAATGTTGCGTGATAAATAGAACTCACGGCCTCCGCGCGGTCTCTGAGAGAAAAAGTCAAAAGTCTCGCGCCTTTTAAAGTATACCGGCTAGCGCCCCTAAGGACCGCTCAGCTGACGCCGCCTCCGTATCTCTTGCCAGCCTGCGCCGTCAAATCCAGCACCTCTGCTCAGAATAGATGCCCGGATCTCCTCGTACCAAATCGGGAACTCCTCCACTAGCACCGCAGGATGACGTGCTTCCTTGGATGCTGGGGATTCGACCCATGCGCTATATAGCCGCAGGTCTTTATACGTAACAAACAGCAGCAAGCTGCAGGCGGCAAAGAATCCAATCTGGGGTATCACGGAGGCGGCTCTTAGGTAGGGCGATCTCATGACTGCCCGCAACGAGGCCGCCTGAGTACACCAATTCAGAGCCGCCGATAGGCCAACTCCGATACAGAGATACATCAGCGGAATTACATGCACAGCTCGCGCGATATCAAGTGCACCCGTGCTAAAGAGCTGCGGAATGAAGAAAAGCGCCCCTAGTAGCGCTAGAATCGATCGATGTGATTTGAACAGCTGAAGGAACCCAAGTAGAAGAAATGGGAGAAAAAGCTGTGAGACTAGCGGCTGTTCATTCGGGCCATAGCGCTGCCATACAGGAGAGGGACTCAGCAGAAACAAAGCCCCCCCCGAGACCTGAAGATTATTTATGAACTGGCTCCATGGCGATGCAGCGGAGAAGATAGATACTACACCGATACGGTGAAAAGCCTGATAGGACGAGTAAAGCATACCGATCAAGGGAACACTGCTACACAGAGCCGCCCCGAGAGGGATTAACCAGAGCTCTTTGCGCGTTAGCTGCCGCCGCAAAAAAATAAATGGAGCAACTAAGCCAAACGCCCAGAGAATTTTGCCTGGATGATAGGCGCAAAGTCCAAGCGCAGGAGCAAGTATCAACAGGATCACTCCGGGCCGACGCAGCTCTCCTCCTCGCGACACCCAAACGACCCCTACTACCCAAAAAAGCATCGGAATCGCTGTGAAGACATTCTCCCACGCCTCTCTCGAGAAATTGAGCAGTACTGGATTGGTGGCGAGTGCTAGGCTTATAAGCCCGGCGATGACCCGCTGCACCTCCAGGACACGCAAACTAACGAATACTAAGCAGACCACCACTGCCGAGGCGATCGCTGCGGGGAATCGAAGCCCAAAAAGTGCGCCGTTAAAGTACTCGACAGAGCCGCCAAATATGATTGTATTAGTAAACGAGGCCCCATTCCAATTAACCCTCAGGAGCGGAGTTACTCCATACTTTTGCCACTGTAGATAGGTCGAAAGGGTATCAAGCCCATCCGGGGCTACCAATGAGGGAATCTCTCCGAGCCTATAGATACGAACAAACAGCGCCAGGATAAGTATCGCGCATGCCCAAAGCATCTCTGGCAGATTATCCCGCAGTTTTGCAATCACAGAGTTCCTTAAACAGCTATGCCCACACCTCTTTTACTGCGAAGTGGATTGAGGGGAAACAAATATCCTTTAACCCTCCAAAGGATTCCCCTCCCGCAGTTGGAGAGTCCGCTATGGCGATCCCTTTCAAATTCCGCTATGCAATATCGCATGCTTAACGTCACCCCAATCCTTAAGATATTTGCTGGGGCCCGCGCTCGGGCACTTGCTGCGCAGAATCCAGCGCACGTCCAAACAGCACAGCTTCTCTCCCTTGTACGCGCCGCTCAGAATACAGCTTTTGGGAAAGCCCACGGCTTTAACTCCATCCGCTCAGTTGCCGAGTACCAGCAACGGGTGCCGCTTAGAAGCTATGAGCAGTTTTGGGAGGAGTTCTGGAAGCCGGCCTTCCCGCGACTCACGAACTGTACCTGGCCAGGAACGATGCCTTTTTTTGCCGTTAGCTCTGGCACCTCATCTGGTCGCACCAAGTATATCCCGCTCTCCCATCAGATGGTGCGCTCAAACACCAAAGCAGGCACCGACCTATTAGCGTATCATGTTCTCAATCGCCCACAGTCCAAACTAATGGGCGGCAGAAGCTTTATGCTCGGTGGCTCCACTGATCTCACCGAGCAAGTTCCTGGGATTTTTAGCGGTGACCTAAGCGGCATCGCAGTAAAGACCCTACCGTGGTGGGCTGCAGCCAGATATTTTCCTCCAGCACACCTAGCACTCTTGAAAAACTGGGAGGAAAAGATCGCAATCCTCGCCAAGGAATCACTGACCCAAGACATCCGCATGCTCAGTGGTGTACCAAGCTGGATACTCATCTTCCTAAAGGAGCTCTGGCGACTGCGGCCCGAAACAGAGGGAAGCCTTAGAGCATATCCGAATTTTGAGATGCTGGTGCATGGAGGAGTAAACTTTGCCCCATACCAGAAGCAATTCACTGAACTTGCCAAAGCATCCAACACTGAGCTTCGCGAGGTCTATCCAGCGAGCGAAGGGTTTGTAGCGGTAGCTGACCGCGGCAGCGGCGAGGGGCTACGTATGGTTCTCGACCATGGAATCTTCTTTGAGTTTGTGCCGCTGGAGGAACTCGGAAGCGCTAACCCAAAGCGGCACTGGATAGACACTGTCGAACCAAATGTAAACTACGCAATTGTTCTTACGACTTGCGCCGGTCTTTGGTCGTATGTGCTCGGGGATACGGTTAAGTTTGTTGACACCAAGACGCCCCGACTTTTAGTCACCGGCCGCACCTCGTATTTTCTCTCCGCATTTGGGGAGCATCTCAGCGGAGAAGAGGTAGAGCGTGCGGTAGCGGATGCAGCTTCCCACATCGGAAGGTCAATAACGGATTATTCAATCGGGGCGCTCTATCCACAAAGCACAGCCGAGCTGGGTGGGCACCTCATTATCGCCGAGTTTGAAGGGGAGGTGCCTGCTCCAGAACAGCTTGCCTCCTTTGCCTCACACCTCGATAAACGGCTCAGTGAGCTTAACGAGGATTTCGAAGCACACCGCGCTAGCGGTTTTGGCCTTAATGCACCCCGTGCGCATGCAGTGCCTACAGGCACCTTTGCAGCCTGGATGAAAAGTCGAGGCAAATTAGGTGGGCAGCATAAAGTGCCGCGCATCATCGTGGATACTGAGCTGTTTAACAATCTACGTTCCTTCGTGCGGTGTTAATCGTAAGGAGCATGAGGATCTGATAGTTGCGGTCTGATTAGTCCCAAGGCTTGTTTTCTCGCGCATAACACCCCGAATCCTTTAGAAAATAAATACCCTTCCAAAGGTGCTTAGCGTTTCTAAAGACTTTATACTGTTAGATCGCCTCAGAGCTTAGCCAATCGAGGTGGATTTTTCTCAGTTAACCGATCCTGTAAAAGCGTATGTCACAAACCTCTGCTCACAACCAGTCGAATCAACCCCCTCGTCGGGATAACACGCCAGCGAAGGCTCCAGCGCACCCTACTCCCCCCTCCGTTGCAAGGAATCAATCGAATCCTCGCCCCCCTGAGACAGAGGAGCGACGAGCCGCCTGGAAAAAAGCCTCTGATGTAGTTACAGCCCGATTTGGGCCACTCCATCCCTCTGAGATGATGCAAGTATTGCAAGGGTTATATGTCCTTGGATTCACCTCTTTACGGGTGATAAAGACTCAAGGTCGCCTATTCCAAATTCCAGCCATAGAGGTGGGCAATGCGCCCTCCCCTCTTGCGATGCGCTACGAAGAACAACGCCCGATACTGAACGACCTTTTGAGGAAGGTACAAGTGCCTCGCAGGACCCGGATTCAGCATTTTAAAGCGCTAAAGATGGCGCCCCTATCGATTGAGGCAATTGAGCGGCTCGGCATCGAAAAGCTTGTTAAGGGTCAACCTGCAATTCGCTCATCACTCGAAGCGGCCTTTAGGGAAAGCCTCGCTCGTGCCCAGAGCCAGAAGAACTTAACCATTACAGCTGCCGAAGGTGCTCGGGTACGACAGAACATAATGTACGCAGCGCGACTTGAAGAGCAGGTCTCCACATTCCGCACAAACCCATATGCTCCCATCGGAGTACCAATTCGCATCTCGGCCCAAAGTGGTGAGCCAGTCACCCTAACAATTGGGGAGCAGAATGCGGAAGCTTTGACTATTCTCGACCTGCGCCCAGACTCAGCCCGTCACACCTTGTTTAGAGAGGGCCGCTCAGCATTGCAAAGCCTGGGAGATTTTCTTCACACCAGGTATCTCAATGACGGAGCAGAGCGTTTGCTAAAACACTAACATCGGCGCACCCGATCGCCGTGGCGATTACATGCAGTGGCTGGCATTTGATCTGACAGTGGGTGTCCGAGCTGGTAGGCCTCTTCTTTCAGATCGAGTCCAGATTCCTACAGATTACCCTTGTCGCCTGAAGCTGTTTCAATCTAACTACCCAGCAACTTAGTTCTGTCGAAATCAACAGCAGCTAGCACCCCCATGTTTCCGTACTGCTGTAGCTTTACCCGAGAGTCCTCGATATCTAAATTTCGCATCGTAAGCTGGCCGATTCGATCCTGTGGACCAAACTCACCTTTTGTCTTCTCCATACTCAAACGCTCAGGATGATAACTCAGATTTGGCCCTGTGGTGTCGAGGATACTATAGTCATTCCCCCTCCTAAGCTCGATTGTAACCGTGCCGGTGATGACCTTCCCCACCCAACGCTGCAAGCAATCTCGCATCATCATCGCCTGTGGATCAAACCACCTACCCTCGTATAGAAAACGACCCAATTTTCTTCCAAAGGCTCGGTAATTCTCGATAGTGCCCTCGTTATGGATCGCAGATACAAGTCGCTCATAGGCGATGTACAATAGGGCCATTCCCGGGGCCTCATAAATCCCGCGACTCTTCGCCTCGATGATACGGTTCTCAATCTGGTCTGACACCCCGAGACCATGTCGTCCGCCGATTGCATTAGCCTCCGTGACTAACTCAACTGCCGAAGGAAACTCCCTTCCATTGATGCTAATCGGAACACCCTCATGAAATGAGATGGTCACTTCCTCCGGAGCAATCGAGAGATCAGAGCGCCAAGATGGAACTCCCATGATCGGCTCTATGATCCGGATATTTTTCGAAAGCTGCTCAAGGTCTTTGGCCTCATGCGTGGCCCCCCACAAATTTGAGTCAGTGGAGTAGGCCTTTTCAGCGCTCATCTTATAGCCAAAGCCCGACTTTTCAAGGAGAGCGCTCATCTCGGCCCGTCCTCCCAGTTCAGTGGTGAAAAGCTCATCAAGCCACGGCTTATAAATCTTCAGGTTTGGATTCAGAAGCAGGCCATAGCGATAGAACCGCTCAATATCATTCCCCCTATAGGTGGAGCCGTCACCCCAGATATCAACGCCATCTTCTTTCATCGCATTGACCAGCATCGTGCCCGTCACGGCCCGTCCCAATGGAGTCGTATTAAAATAGGTGACACCAGCTGTTGAGACATGGAACGCCCCACACATCAGCGCACATAATCCCTCGTGTACAAGCTGTGCTCGACAATCAACTAACCGGGCCCCCTCAGCTCCTAGGGTCAAGGCACGAGCCCGAATGGCATCGTAGTCGCTCTCGTCAGGCTGTCCAAGATTTGCGGTGTAGGCATACGGACGGGCACCTTTTTGCTTCATCCATACAACGGCGGCTGAAGTATCGAGCCCTCCTGAAAAGGCTATGCCGACTTTCTCTCCCTTTGGAAGCGCTTGAAGTATTCTACCCATGACTATTCCTTACGAAGCAGTTAGTCCCCTCAGTTTGGTAGCATATTATAGTAATCGATTCGACCCACCAGTGCTCCGATCTGTCCGATTACGGACTTCTCACCGGCTGCAGGGGCGGAGAAAGGATAAAACGTAGCCGAGGAATTGCGTCAGAGATTTAGAGATAACGGCCACACACGAACTTGTAAGGAGTATAGCCAGCGATGGATGGCTAGCAAGGCTGTGCAATGATGCCAGTAGGGCTATGGGCCCGTTTCTAAATCAAGGACGCACCAGATGCACCCTCATTAACAGATTGCAGTGGGTGTCATGCCCGGACAGAGTATCTTTAGTCGCCTCCAGAATAGCAGCCCAGCAAGCTTCCCTGGATCTGTTGGTTTGATGGATTCGATAACACAACAGATCCGGGGATCCTGAAGTAAGAGATCTAATAATTCCTCATCCTCAGGCGGACTCCTCTCCGGCCCGCTTGGCTCGCCGCCCCTCGGCGCCTGAGATTGCACCGCGGTTCTCTGCTGGGGCAACATCTCGGCACAGGCGGACCCTTGAAAGAGTAGAAGCGACACAAAGCAAACTAGTAGTAAAGAGAGGCTCCGCATAGGTACCTTTTAGAGATCGGCGAATTGGCCCGACGCCACTCGCAAAAGGGAAGCTTAAAACTCACCTCTACACTAAGCAACTCCCTTGATATGCAATGGCCACGGCTTGATCTGAGAACCAAGGTCCAATTAGCTCCAAGTATTCTTCGTGATTTAAGTGTTATCTCTTGGCGCATACCCCTCCTAGACTCGCGCGAACGCTCCCCAGCGGTCTGCGCTCGACCCTCGAAGGCATGAGAGGCAGAAGCACAGAGCACTCGATGTGCTATCTGCCATCACCCCTTCGACCAACTTTTGCTGCGTCAAATATCTGGATAATCCCCTCGATAAATCTCTCGCCTCTGGGGTCGCTGCCCTGGACTTTTGCGCCACGCAAAGTTGCTATGGTGGAGACTAAAAATATCTCAGGGTCAAGCCCTCGATACTCGCGATTAAGGAACCTACTCGTACGCTCCACGCAACACTCTCTAGTCATCTCCTTACTTAAGACTTTTTCATACCGAGCAGGTAGCGCGGCTTGATGCTCTACAAAGCCCACCACCGCCGGAGCGAAATCGCACAGGCCCA
>JBILUF010000085.1:0-8265 GCA_044371155.1 Bdellovibrionota bacterium | reverse complement strand
TTTTATGACCTCAATAATTTTCGGATCATCATTCAACCCGGTCAAAGCCTTCTTGAGAGAGCTGACCTGGCCCTTAAACGCAAGGTGGCACCAGATCCAAATGCAGGGTTCTCACTGCAACAGCGACTCAGCGCAACCGCTTCTGGTGACCTCGCTGAGACAACGCGTAGCGCCTTCAACCACCGTAGCATTGCAAGCTATGGGCAGTTCTTCGGTGTTATGGATGGCGCGGTGGTCAGTGATCGTGCCTACGAGGTTACCGAAGGTTCAGCTGGAGGTATTTTTGGAGATTACCGTGGTCGGTTAGGGTACCTGCAGACTGCGGGCACTCAGTTTTCCTCGAGCTTACAGTACATGGGGTTAAATTTTGAGACAGCCGAGGAGTTATTCCTTGACCAGGACTTAATTCGTGGCAGCCGTTTTGAGGTATTTGTACCGAACAGATCTCGCGTCGAGTTCTATCGAGACGGCAAGCTGCTGGCTGTACAGGTACTTGATTTTGGCCTTCAAGAAATCAACACCACCGCATTTCCTCAAGGAAGCTACGATGTTGATATCGTGATCACAGATAGCTTTGGGCTGGTTACTCGTGAGAGAAGATTCTTCACCAAGTCTGGGTATCTAGCCAGCCGTGCGCATCCCATTTACACCCTTCAAGTAGGCTCAATTCGGGATGAGCTACGCTCTTTGGATCTCCCCGTATATCAAACAGGAGTGCGGTGGCGAGCAGCGGATATCTTTGACCTTCGAGGCTCTGTCTACGGCTCTGAATCACTCCATATTGGAGCGATCAACTCTAATGTGCTCTACCGCGACTACCTTCTAGTTCTGGGAGCGGAGTTCTCAAGCGAGGATGACATCGGCGTGAACGGCTCACTTAGTGGAGTGCTATGGGGCACTAATTTTGGCGCTGGAATCTCAAAGACCGTCTCTGGCGGCACCCCTCCTCCTGTCGTTCCAACCCCTGATCCGACGGATCCCTTTGCGCCGGTGTTTAATCTGCGAAATCGGAGCACCAAACTGACCTTCCAAGATCGGTATGACATTAGCGGAAGTGTCGGCCGCACCTTTGGACAATTTGATCTTCGGGTAGCTGGGCTTCGCTCCCTTGAATCACAGGAGGCAACTAAACCATACCGCTACTCTGTAGGCCCGGTGCTTGATTGGAGACTGTTAAGCGACGTCGATGATACGGTGCGGCTGAGCTCAGCTTTCACTCGCACAGAGCGTGGGGATATTTATAACCTTGGACTCTTCTCAAATCATCGCCTCTTAAAGAACCTGTATCTTACCTCCCTGGTAGGAGTGCGTCGTGAGTCTGGTGACGACAAACTCTTGGCGTTCCTGGGACTCTCCTACGACGCCAAGGAGCGAAATGAAATTGGCACTCGTAGCCGTTTCAGCGCCGAGTTTGAAAATGGAAAAGATGCAGAAGGAAGTAGAATCACCTCTCAGAGTAACCAGCTAGACATTGATCACACCGGTGATTTCCTGCAGACCATTGGCTTCGTTCGACAGAATCTCACATCCGAGCAGTCCAACACCTCAGTCGGCCTATCTGCTACAAGCTCCTTCCTGGTAGCTCGGAATGGCTCAGTTTCGATCGCACATCCGGTATCGGGAGAAGGCGTACTCGTTGCGGAGTTGCAATCCTCTTCTACCAGTAGTGAATTTGAGGTGCTACTTGATAACCAGGTGGCCGCGACGGTTAAAGCAGGTAGCAAGGCTGTAATCGGCGTGACCCCCTATCGGAGCTATCAGGTGAGCCTTAGACCAGTTGAGGGCGGGGATCTTGTCACCTTTAATAGTAAGACTGTCCCAATGACCTTCTTCCCGGGCAATGTGATTCATCAGAAGTGGCAGGCTGAGAAAGTATTCATCTTATTAGGGCGGCTTGTGGATGAGCAGGGGCAGCCGATGCCACGGCAACGCATAAAGGGCACTAAGGAGTACACCGCAACGGAGGAGGACGGATCCTTTCAGGCCGAGATAGGAGGGATAGAGTCACTGGAAGTGGATAGCTCAAAATATAAGTGCAAAATTGCACTGAGTATCCCCGAGCGCCCTGAGTACTTTATTGATGTGGGAGATGTGCGCTGCATCTCCTCTAGAGAGTAAAAAGGCAGCCTCCTGAAGCAAAAATTTATCAAGTTTTTTTGCTGACCCGATCCACACAGCAAGTGACTGATATTACTTAGTATATTAGCTCCCTCAAGGGCACGCTCGAGCACCTGAGCGAAAAACTTCTCACTTTTTCATTAAGTTATTTTTGCTGCCACACGAAGGAGACTCTAGGAGCTGTTAGTGACAGTTCATGGCGAGGAGCACTACGGAGATAGGCATCCTAACCAGGAACTCTCTTTGGTCATGATGACCTGGAGTGCGATAGGGGGCAGTTGTCAGCTCATATATTGCGGAGAAACGTTATGAATAGGCTAAGTAAAATATTTCATGTGGCCATCGTAAGTATAGCTATGGCTACCCCAGCATTTGCCCAGACGGATGGAACTTTGGGAAGCACCTCGTCAGGAACATCCGACATCTCGGTTACGATTACCGAGTTGGCGCGGGTTACGAAGGTTAATAATCTGGCGGCTGGAGCATACTCAGGCGCCGTCGACGGAAACGGTAACGGCTTCGACATGGCCGACGATGTGTGTATCTACACCAACGCCTCTACGGGATCTTACCGGGTTACGCTCTCTGGAAACTATAACTCGGTCGGAGCTGCTGGCACTGACTTCTACGTTTTGGGCGGAACGGCTGGAGATACCATTGCTTACTCGGTTGGTTGGAATGACGTCAGAGCAACCAACTCAGGCGAGACTGCTGCGACTGCCGGAACAGCAATCACAAGCCAGACGGGTTATTCCGCAGCTCTGGATTGCGGTGGAGCGACTGAGACCGAGACCAACGCACGGTTTCATGTGACTATGACGCAGGCAGACATGCTTGCAAAACGTGCCGATACCTACACTGGAACTCTCACGATACTCATAGCCCCGAACTAATTGGGGTTTTGAAATCCGCGATTGAAAGAGGCACCCCCTAGGTGCCTCTTTTTTTGTTTGATTAAGGGATAAACCACCGTTAGAATTCGTGCTCCCTCAGAGCCATTGAAGGCATCTGAACCAGCTAAAAGGGGGCACGATGAAAAGGATTTCCACCCAAGCAGGCACTAGACGCACCGCTAACAGCTCAAATTTGCTGAGTTATGTTGGAATCACTCGTAGCTTTTGCGGTCTTTTAGGGATTCTAGCCGCAGCAGTTGGGATACCCCAAGCCGCCCTCGGCGGGGAACTAGGCCCCACCTCCTCAGCATCGTCTGATATATCTGTAGTAATCCTCCCCCGCGTGAAGCAGCTCAAAGCCGACCCCGCTGCGGACGGTAATAGCCTACTGATGCATGCCAATTTTGATGGCTACATAGAGCGCTACTCAGGGAATCTCGCAGTAAAAGGTGACCTCGCGCCACAAGGCCGCCCAGTAAATCTCCACTTTGGCCAACAGAAAATCGCAGCGAAGAGAGGCGAGGTTCTGATGTTTATGCCGCGCTAACTACTGAGGCTACTTTTGACCTTACTTGCATCAATCTCTTGGTGACCTTCCGGCCAGCACTGGTAGTTAAGGTGTAGAAATCTGGAGTTGATGTTTCGGACAGTGTCAGATGAAGTCGGAGCCAGATTTCTACAGCCTGCCCAGGGATGGGCAGATCGCCGAGGAGCGTTGATGCGACGAAGGCGGCAGGCGGCTCGCCTTAGGTCCTTTACGGGCCCCAAGGCGAGCTTAGCCCGCCTCGAGCGAGTCCAGGAAGGACAAGCGAGAGGAGAGAAAAACAGAACCCAGCATGGAGAATTCAATCTGATCGAGCCCATCTGATCGTGCTCTGGCCGTCAGATCAAGTCACAACTACTGCGGATAAGGGGAGTGCCCTCGCACTGCTCTGCCAGACTGCTTGCAAGCAAGTCGGAGCTCTACTACCAGAGAGGGCAATTAGAATCTCAGCTCCTTTTGTGCCAGGGAGGCCATTACCTCGCTTGTGCCTCCGCCTATCGGCATGAGACGTAGATCGCGCCACCAGCGCTCGGCTGGGAACTCGGTGGTATAGCCATAGCCGCCATGGATCTGTATCGCCCAATCAGCAATTTTTAACGCATCATCGCAGACGAGCCTCTTTGCGACCGAGACCTCCACCCGCGCCGGCTTATCGGCAATCAGGAGATCTAGCGCGCGGTGGCAGAGCGCTTCACCAAAGACTATGCGGCTATACATCTGCTGAATCTGCTCGGACTGATAGCCAAAGTCACCGATCTTTTTCCCGAATGCGGGGCGCTCACGCGAATAGCGCAGACCTGCTCGAAATGCTGCCCGAGCCCCTCCTAAGGCTGTCAGAGTGAGCATCATTCGCTCCCAGTTGAGGCTATTTGAGGCTTGAATCCAGCCGTCCCCTACCACTCCAAGTACATTGTGCTCTTCAACCTCGACATTCTCAAAAAGCAACTCCGCAGTGTCCGAAGATCGCCAGCCCAGCTTATCGAGGGTCCGAGCTACTTTAAATCCCTTTGATTTTGTATCAACCAGAAAGGTTGTGAACCCCTTGTAGCCAGCAGATGCATCAGTGCGGGCAAGCACGAGTACAAAATTAGCTCGCGCGCCGTTGGTGATAAAAATCTTACTTCCATTGAGCACCCACTTACCGTTTTTGAACTCGGCCTTGGTTCTTAGACTGGCTAGATCGCTACCAGCACCGGGTTCAGTAAACGCGTATGCTCCGATCTCCTCGCCGCGCACTGCTCCTGGCAACCAACGGGCCTTGGCCTGCGCAGTGCCAAACTTATTGAGGGTATACGACACCACCAGCGAGTGCATATTCACACCCACCACCAGGCCATGCGCTCGCACTTCGCCAAATGCCTCGCACCATGCACCTGCCAGCGAGTAATCTCCTGCGGTACCTCCGTACTCCTCATCGATGAGCAGTCCCAGAAATCCATGTGCCCCCAACTTGCGATAGATCTCATCCGGATAATATCCCGCATGTTCCCAAGCATCGACATGTGGATGTACCTCGGAGCCCAAAAACCGATGGACACTCTCGATGAATAGCTCGTGATCTTTGTAGTAATTTGAGTACATTAATCCGCTCTCGCAAAATGGCGCTTACCTTAACCCTGATAAACTATCAGTGGGTTAGCTCTGGTGCTCTTGGTCGAGGATTGGCCCTCAGGCACATGAGTCACTAGAACGTATCACTATTTAAAAATCGGAAGGAAGAGATTTTAGACCTTCCAGGGGGGCAGCTTGGGAAGCAAGCCTGCCCTCGAACGATGCATTTTGGGGGCTGCTCTGCTATACTCCCGGCTGTCTACCCGTTTTAGGCAGCACATGAGCGATACCACCTCTACCCCACCCTCAACTCCTTCCACAGAGACTCCTTCCGCAGAGACTCCTTCCGCAGAGACTCCTTCCGCAGAGACTCCTTCCGGTACCCTGACTCGAGAGCAGGTGATTGAGGTGCTCCAAACAATTGAGGATCCAGAGCTATTTCTAGATATCTGGTTTTTGGGGCTCATTTACAATATCGATATCGAGCTTCCCAAGGTAAAGATTGAGATGACCTTTACCTCGCCGATGTGCCCGGCTGGGCCGCTGCTTATCGACAAGGTTAAATCGGGGATACAAAAGCTCTCCGGAGTGAGCGAGGTAGAGGTCAAAATCGTATTTAACCCGCCATGGCAGCCCTCAGATGAAGTCAAGGCGCTGCTTGGACTATTGTAGGACACCGTCCCCATGGCCCCGCTCCTGACCGCTGAACAACTTGAGCTCAAGGACTCGCTGCGTACATTCTTGGCCGATCAGGTCTCTCTGGCCGTGGTGCGAAAAATTTTTGAGGGTGATACCACACTGCGAAGTACGGTGTGGGGAAAACTCATGGAGCTTGGCGTGCTGTCTTTTTTTGCCGAATCGCACTCGGCAGGCGGCGGCACCGTGCGGGAGCTTGGAATGCTTGCCTCAGAGGCAGGCTATGCACTCTGCCCCGAGAACCTCTTGGAGGCAGCTTTTGTTACCCATCTACTGCACACTCAGCTCTCAGAGACCGAGCGTAGCGATGTACAGAGCCGTTTTGGGGCCGATTTTCTGGGGCTTTTGAGCTCGGGGGCGCTACGCAGCAGCATCGCCGTGAGCTCGATTGCGACCTCTAGCGGTGCGTCTTTAAGCATTGAGGAGGGTGCGAAAGACGGCGAGGTGAACTTAAAAGCGCGGTATGTAGCAGGGGGTGACTGCTGCCAGGTGATTCTTGCAATCGACAGTAACTCTGGCACGATATGGCTCTGTGACCACCGAGTTGGCCGTGCTGCCTCAGTACAGCGCTGTCCTGAAAAGTTGCTAGATCGCTCCCAGTCGCTTTACGCAGTTGAGATACGGGGCTGCCAGGCCGTAAAGCTCTCCTCACTTAATCCCTCCACAGTGTGGTTACAGTGGGCGGCGATTAAATCAAGTGAGATTGCAGGCGCAGCCCGACGTACCCTTGAAGGCACCGTTGAGTACTTAAAGACTCGTGAGCAGTTTGATGTTCCGATCGGTGGTTTCCAGGCACTTCAGCACGCAGCGGCTGATATGATGGTAAAGGTAGAGGCGATGCATGCGCTGAGTGATTTTGCCTGCTGGAGCGCATCCTTCTCACCAGATCAACTCGCCCTAGCAGCGCACTCAGCTACACTTTTCTGTGCTGAGGAAGCACCGAAGGTGGTAGAGAAGGCAATCCAGCTACACGGCGGGATTGGATTTACCTGGGAACATGATCTGCATCTTTTCTTAAGACGGATTCGAACCGTGGCGGCGCTGGTCGCCCCAGATGACGCAGGCAAAGAGTCACTCCTCCTTGCAGCTCTAGGAGCCTAACAACGGTCGGAAGGGAACTGTTTAGCCTTCATTGTTTAGCCTTCACCGGAGGCATACCTCAAGCTCAGATAAATCACACACGCAGTGCTCTCACTACGGCTTCTTTTAAGGCCGGATTGCGAAAACAAAAAAGGCACCCCGAACGGTGCCACAGAGCGAACGCTGCCACAGAGCGAACGCTGCCACAAAGCCAACAGGGCCCCATTTTGTATGCCTTCAGTAGTAAACTACTTAGACATTAGCAAACGGTAGCAAGCCTACCTGCTGCGCCCGCTTGATAGCCTTCGTGAGCTTGCGTTGGTTATAGGCACTGAGTCCCGTCAGCTTTCGACCTAGGATTCGACCTCGGTCGCTTAGGAACTTTGAGAGAATCGCTATGTCACGATAGTCGATAGTCTTAGTAGGATCCTCGATAAAGGGATCAAGCTTCTTACGACGACGGAAAAGCTGCATCCGCTGGATTGGAGGAAGAGGCTCAAACTTACGACGTCCGCCCTCACCACCCTCAGCTGATCCGCCGGCAGATGAACCACCACCAGTCTTGCCGCGGTCCTCAGCCACCTTCATCGGACGGCCATTGACTACTTTGTTGTTGAGGGTCTCGATAGCCTTCACAGCATCCTCATCGCGCTCCATCTCAACGAAGGCAAAACCCTTCGAGCGCTTGGTCTCACGATCAGTAGCGAGTACAGCGCTAACGGTCGCGCCGATCTCAGAGAACATCTCGCGAATCTGATCAACATTGATGTCGAAATCTAGGTTGCTAACAAAAAGCTTCTTTCCCATACCTTTTCCGATTGCGGCCACGCCTAAACGGCTAAATACAAACGTTGTTTTTAAAATTGCCCTCTGGCCTTAAGAGCTCGATAACCTAATATTTAGCCCCTCAAAAGTCAACCAACTCACCCGCACCACCCCCTAACCTTGGGGTAATTATCTATTTTTACTCGTACAAATGGCGACCCGGGCTCCTATGCTCGGGCACCCCTCACGACACAATAGATTGGGGTAAAAGCATGAAGCAGGCACTACATAGTGTGTCATCCCGCGACCTCGCCGACTGCCGTTATCTTGATCATTCAACGCCGCCCGTGATGATCATCTACTTTTCAAATCACTCAAGCAAAGTGCGCTGGAGTCGATGCGTTCACGAGAGATTTTTAAATTCATGATCGCTCACATCTCACAGTCACATGCGAATCAAACCACGAATTAGCATCGAGACAAAAACTTTGTTGACGATTTAAGTTTAAGCGAGTAAAAGCTCATCTGGTGCGAGCTTTAGGTTTGTTGAAGTAAAGCTCGGTAAAATTAAAATTCTGTCGTACGATTAAAGAACAAAAAACTTGTCGGTCAGGTTGT
>JBILUF010000084.1:0-8344 GCA_044371155.1 Bdellovibrionota bacterium | reverse complement strand
CGTGGTGATCCAGCCGAGCCAGGAATTGATGGGAAGCTCTTGCTACTAGTGCGCAAATTCACCGGCACTGGCGAGATCTCCACTGAGGATGAGCAGTATACTTCACTCATGGAGCGACATCTCTTTGATAACGTGACTGTGGGTCAAATAGTGGCACGGGTCTATCCCCCCAAGCCTGGGAAGGACGGCAAGGATGTTTTTGGTGCGCCCATTCCAGCGCCTCCTAGTCAGCCAGCTAAATATTCTATCGATGGAACCCTTAAGGTTGAGAAACATCCGCCCGATGAATACGAGGTGCTCGTGTCACAGCTTGAAGGGTTTGTGGTGGAGAAAGATGGGGCTCTGAATGTGAAAGATGAGCTGAGTCTCTCGGGAGATCTGGGGCTGAAGCTTGGTAATATTGATTGTATCGGCAAAGTAAAGGTGAGTGGTGGCGTGACCTCGGGCATCTCAGTGCGGGCCAAGAAAGGTATCGAGGTGGGCGCTGGTATTCAAGAGAGCATCTTGGAGTGCCCTAGTGGCAATATCGTGGTGAAGGGCTTCGCCTTTGGAGGGCCACGCGGCAAGGTTGTGGGAGGCAAAGAGGTGCGGCTTGAGATCGCCCAGGAGTTACGGGTGGAGGCGATTCAAGATATCCTGATTGGCAAAGAGGCGATCGACTGTGTGTTCCGCACACAAAGTCTACTGCGCATGCCTACTGGGAAACTCATTGGTGGTGAGGCCTATGTGGTGTGTGGAGTTGAGGCCAAACAGTTAGGTAATGAAGCGGGCAAGGAGACGATTATTCACCTTTGCTCCGATGTTGAAACCAGCACCGACTATGCCGCGCTTATTGCTCTTATTCGCTCCCATGATAATGCGCTCAAACTCCTAGAGGTGCATCTGGGTCCGTATGCAAGAATGCCCGATCGAATGCAGCTATTGAAGGAGCCATTTCGAGGGAGGATGGAGAAGCTGTACCAAAAACGGGAAGAGGTGCTGGAGAGTAGGGGGCGGCTCGTCATTAAGCAGGAGACCCTACTTGCCCAGGCGCACCGCAGCGGAATTTTGCGTGTGAGTGCCCACGGTCAGATATTCCCCGGGGTGGTGATTCTAGCTGGAGAGAGCCGTTTTGCGGTGCCCGAGGTAATCACGGGCCCAAAGACGATTGAATTTGATCAGGAGGCGCAGGCGTTTGAGATAAGACCGCTTGAGCCAGTGGTGTGTGCTTTTAACGTAGAGGAAGGTGCAAAGAAGCATGACAAGTAGAGGTGATAATTCCGGGAATCGAAAACTTACCAAACTCAATGAGGCGATAGGGATGGTGTGCCATCGCTCGCTAGGGGTGATGGATGCAAATTTTCTGTGTCAAACCATCGGGGTGATTAAGCTGCCAGCCCCGCTCTGCATTTCAGAAGACACCAAGATACAGGAGGCTTTAGGGAGATTAGGCGAGGCTCGTATCGGCTGCCTTCTGGTGGTGGCGCCTGACGGTAAGGTGAGTGGAATTTTCTCGGAGCGCGACTGTCTGCTGAAGGTCGTGCCACATTTTGACCAGATGCGTTCTGAGCCAATTAGCTCGGTGATGACACGCGATCCTGTGACGCAGTCAGTTGATTGCACAATTGGTTTTGCTTTGACTCTGATGTCAGAAGGGGGATTTCGGCACATCCCGGTGGTGGATGAAGCCGGATATCCGATCTCGCTGCTCTCGGTAAAAGAGGTAATGGATTTTATCGTTGGGCGGTTTATTGACGATGCGCTGGCGTATAATCCAGAGGTTGAGGATCCGCTCCGGCTGACCGAGTAGGAGATGCTGATGATAGCAGGGCAACCAGGCAGCGCCTTGGAGAGGCGGCCTGCAGAAACCAGCTATGGGGGCAGGCGATCATATATAATCCCATAATATTCAGTGCGTTATACCTGGTTTGTGTAGCGCGGCGACCCCCCGTATATTTGAGCTCTTGGCTGTTATGTGTCGTTTAAATCAGCCTGCACCATAACAAGGGTAGCCAATTATCTGGTGCATTATTTCGGAGCAGTTCGAACGTGGCGGTACTATCAAGAGATTTTGAAGGTGGCGGGATAAGCCGAAATGGCATCATCATGGCCGTTGTGGGGCTGGTGGTGGTACTGTCTCTTTTCTTCATTCCTGAGATTATTGAGTTTCAGAAATCGTTCTCATCGGGGAATAACTCCCGTGACAGTAAGAAGACCCAGGTGGCTCAAAAGGCAGAGCTCGACAACACAGACACCACAGCCAGTGTCAAGAATATCGAAGCTGATGACTCCTCTGGGATGATTGATCGTATCTCCACCTTACTTGATGGCGGCAAGGGAAAGACAGACGCACGTGCCAGCCTTGCCAAAACATCCTTATCAGCAGAGACGAAGGGTAAAAAGCGGAGCTCGACTCAGCCACCATCAGAGCTCACCTGGGATCGGATTCGGGCGGCCGAGTCAAGGAATGCACTCACAAAAGCGAAATCAACAGCGACAACTCTCATGGATAGGCTAGACGATCGAGCCCCCGGATCCCAACATGCCTTACTTAATTTTTCCAATGGCATCGACTTCGTTCTGGAGGGATCATCCCAGAAGATGTCGGCTAAGGAGGCCGCAAACTACTTAGGGTCGCTCAATCTTGCAGTGTCGCGTGCCCTTGTGCGTGAAGGAGTGGAGCGCAAGGTCGTCATGCAGTGGTCGAAAGTATCTCTAGGGCCGGTCTTGAACGTCGAAATCGGTGCAGAGCAGGCGCCAGCACAGCAATTTAATCCCCAGATGACAGTGAGTTGGTTGCGGCTAAGGCAGAGACCGAAGGAAGGGCGGCCAGACCCACGCGCAAGACTCAAGGCGTATGTCGGGGGGTATGTGATCGGAGACGATGTCGAGTCAGTGGAGGTCTTAACAGCTGAGGGAGGAGTCGGACGCCCACTGAATCTTACTCGCTCTCTTAAGCACCCAGGGTATCAGTTCTTTCGCTTCCTCAATGTCGGCGAAAGGCCAACGATACTTCGAGCTCGGAGCCAAAACGGCATAGTGTTTGAGAAGGTATATGATTTTGCCAGCGGGACGCAGCGGTTCCCGTATGAGCATCGCGCGTATAGGCTGCCTTTCTCCACTTCATTTGCCTCGCCTCGGCGGTTTGTAGTCGAAGATGTTGACCTGCGACTCGACCAATTTTTTACCCGCGGGGTATGGCAGGGCACTGAGGCGCAACTTGTCGCGCGTAGTCGCGGTACGTCAGTCGCGAGTGCCTTTGAGAGCTCTGCAGAGGGACCTCTTTTCTCAACATTTTAGGGGCGGTTTGCTGCAGACGATAGCGCGATCCTAACCGTGGCCTTCGCTGATAGCTATCAGCTCGGTGAGCTTGGTTGCTGATAGACTCGCTCCGCCTACAAGCACCCCATGCACTCCACGGCACCGCAGAATATCCTCGAAATTCGCTGGGCTTACGCTGCCACCGTAAAGGATTGGAGTTGTACTGTCGCCTAAATATCTCTGACACAAGGAAGCAATCAGGGCGTGACTCTCCTCGATCTCAACCTCTGAGGCTACTAAGCCGGTGCCGATTGCCCACACCGGCTCGTAGGCTACGATCACTGCCGGCTGATGACTGGGCTGCACATTAGCAAGGAATGGCAGGAGCTGAGCAGTAAGAGTTTGCTCGGTCTGCCCAGACTCTCGTTGGCCGCGAGTCTCGCCGATACAAAAAATAACTTTAATTCCTGCGCGGATAGCTCCCAAGGCACGACGCGCGCAGAGTTCGATAGATTCGTCACACACGGAGCGACGTTCTGAGTGGCCCACTAGCGCGAAGCTACCGCCGACCTCGCGAAGCTGCGTGGGAGAGATCTCTCCGGTATAAGCACCTCGATCCTCCCAGTGCACATTTTGGCTGCCGACCTCGACAGCCGAGTCGCGAAAGACCTTGGCCACGGCTGGAACGCTAAGGCAACTCGGGGCAACCCACACCGATGTTTTCTGGAGACCCTCGCACGCCGGCGCTATCTGCCGGGCCAGGTCGTATGACTCCCGCACCCCGAGGTTCATCTTCCAGTTGCCAACGATTAAGGTTGGTGACATACCCGCCATTTACTTAAGCCCGAGCAACAACTCCGTCGCTGATGCTACGATTGGGCAAACACACCCGTATACTTGTCAGCCTCGCCGCGCACCGTCCAGTCGGAACTATTGCAGTAGAGAAGGGCACTGTCGAGCTGTAAACATCGTCGAGCTGTAAATACTGTCGAGCAGCAAATACTGTGGAGCAGTAAACACGGCTCAATACGACTAAGCAGACAAAACTACTGCGCCGTGTCAGTGAGCAACTACAGCTTGGAGCCAAGGTACTCGCACACGTCGATCATACGAGCCGAGAACCCCATCTCGTTATCGTACCACGCGATGACTTTGGCGAGTCGTTTGTTGATCACCATCGTGGAGAGTGCGTCTACTGTTGAGGAGGCTGTGTTGCCAACATAATCAATCGATACAAGCGGCTCTTCACTGTAGCCGAGAATACCCTTTAGGGTTGAGTTGCTGGCCTGCTTTAATGCCGCGTTGATCTCCTCCTTAGAGGAGTCGACATTGAGCTCTACCACAAGGTCAACTACTGATACATTGGTAGTCGGCACACGGATTGCAAACCCATCCAACTTGCCAGCGAGCTCAGGGATTACAAGGCCGATCGCTTTTGCTGCTCCTGTAGAGGTGGGGATCATGGAAACACTGGCAGCACGCGCGCGCCTCAGATCTTTATGCGGCAGATCGAGGATGCGCTGGTCATTTGTAAAGGAATGAATCGTAGTCATGGTGCCACGAGCGATACCAAACGAGTCCTGCAGCACTTTAGCCACCGGAGCGAGGCAGTTTGTGGTGCATGACGCACAGCTAATAATATGATGCGCTTCAGGCTGATACGCTAAGTGGTTCACTCCGAACGCAATCGTTACATCCGCATTGGTCGCTGGAGCTGAGATGATAACCTTCTTGGCTCCACCTTTCAGGTGAATAGAGGCCTTCTCTTTGTCGGTAAAATGGCCCGTGCACTCGAGGACAAAGTCCGCGCCCAACTCCTTCCAGAGGAGCTTGGCCGGATCCTTCTCGCTTAGAATTTTGATCTTGTCGCCGTTTACCTCGATGTAACCATCTCCGGCCACTACCTCACCTTGAAATCGCCCGTGCACAGAGTCGTATTTTAGAAGATGGGCAAGGGTCTTGGCGTCAGTCAGGTCGTTGATGGCGGCTACCCGCATCGGGTGCTTGGCCCGATTCTGGTAGATAAGCCGCAGGACGTTACGGCCGATTCTGCCGAATCCGTTGATTCCGATTGCTGCGCTAGCTCCTGAACCTGACATAGGGATCCTCCATCAAACGTGAAGCAGACAGCGTGTCTTATAGCCCAGGCGCGCTCTGTTTTCCAGGAAGTGCGTGGCCGGGTAGGCTGCCGGGGAGGTCCCCGTGTTGAGCAGGGATCCCCAAGGGTTACGCAGGGCGTTGGAGGTATAGCTCGGACTAGGTAGACCCTGGTGTCTTCCATTCTTTTGGGGTAGTTTTAGTGAGTTAAAGCTTTGGGAGGCCGTTTTAGTGATGACCCCAAAGTCCGGTGATAATAGCGCGAGTTTTGCGCCGACCAGCGAAGCATAAAGACGGGCAGGTTTAATGCCTAGTGAGGGTGCTCGCGGTCGCGGTTTAATTTTTTTAAAGGAAAGTGAGCGATGCCTGAAAATGTTGTCATGCCCCATGAGCACTCCTTGCTGCAGATGGTGCAGGGTTCGGGCCCAGTGGTGCAGGGGGTTCTGTTTATCCTGATAATCTTATCTGTGCTGAGCTGGGCGATATCGATCGCAAAGGTGATGCAGTTTCGCAAAGCACAGGCGGACTCTCAGCAGTTCTCCGCACTTTTTTGGGAGACCCGCAACTTTGCGCGGGTGGATGACTCAAGTCGTCGCTTGAACGCCAGTCCATTGGCCCGCTTGTTCTCTGCTGGCTATCGAGAGGTGGCACGAGGGGCAGTTGATAAGTCGCAAGCGGGTGTGACCTTGATTGCGAACAGTCTTGAGCGAGCGATGCGCCGAGCGGAGCAGGAGGAGTCAGCAAAGCTGGAGCGAGGACTGACTTTCTTGGCTACTGTTGCTTCAGCTGCCCCATTTATCGGGCTGTTTGGAACGGTGTGGGGAATTATGAATGCCTTTCAAGGGCTAGGAGCACCCGGGGCATCTTCAACGCTGCAGGCGGTTGCCCCTGGAATTTCTGAGGCGTTAATCGCCACCGCCATCGGGCTTGCCGCTGCTATTCCTGCAGCCGTTGCCTACAACTATTTCGTCGTGGGGCACAAGCATTTTAGGGAAGCGATGGGTTGCTTTATCGATGATTTCATCGCGCTTTCAAAAGAGGCATAGATCATGGCAGGTGCAGGTGGTTATGGCGTAGGCGGTGATAGCGGGCCAGTAGCCGCAATCAACGTTACTCCATTGGTGGATGTGATGTTGGTGCTTCTGGTTATCTTCATGGTGACCGCTCCGATGATGCAACAGGGGGTTGAGGTAAACCTGCCGAAGGCAACTACGGCGCCGCTATCCGGCTCAACTGAGCAGATTGTTCTGTCCGTGGACAAGTCTGGGGATGTGTTCTTGGGCTCAGGCAACAAGATTGCGGTGGAAGATATCGCAGTCAAGGTGGCCGCGGTTATGAAGGAGCGTCCAGAGAATGAGCGCAAGATCTATATCAAGGCTGATACCGAGATCCACTACGGTCGGATCATGGAGGTGATGGGTAGGCTGCACCAGGGTGGCATTCATCAGATCGGGTTGATATCGGCTCCCTCAGAAGGCGCAAGGAAAAAGTAGCGCGCTCATCGAGTCTTGCGCTGGTGGAGTCAGAGGCTCGACTGCTTATCAGACGAAGGTCTGGCAGTCGCGGGACGAAGGCATAGGGTAGATTCTGCATAATTGTTCCCCCAAGGGGGCAGGTGGATCCGGTAGAACGTTCTCAATATTCGTTTGCGTTGGCGACCTCGCTGGTTGGGCACGGGATCATGGTGATTCTGATGCTGGTCAGCTTTAAGTCTGCCGGCAACTTCTCAAGTGGAATCGTTTATTCGGTAACGATTGAGGGCGGTAAGCAGATCGGCGGGATTTCTCAGTTGGCGCAGTCCGATAAGAAGGCTTCATTAGCTCCCCCAAAAAATGTTTCGGATAAATCTGAGGAGCTTGAGCAGAAAAAAAATCCCCCTGACACCAAAGAGCCTGAGGTAAAGGCTGAGGATGCCGAGGTTTCTTTAGCTGAAAAACGCAAGGAAGAGGAGCGCAAGAAGCGGGAAGCTGAGCGCACTGAGCAAGAGAAGAAAAAGGCGCAGGAGCGCAAGAAGAAAGAGGAAGAGGATAAAAAGAAGAAGGCCGAGGATGCCAAGAAAAAGGCATCGGCCCAGCCTGCTGATGTTTCCAAGGATTACCAAAAGGCGTTGCAGCGGTATCTGGGTGAGTCAACCGAGGCAGGCGGTAAGGGGTTTGGAGCGGCCAAGCTTGGGGGGAGCGGCATGGGCGGGGGAGTGCTCCGACCTCCTGAGTTCTTCACGTATCGGCAGATCCTGCGGAATCGGGTCAAGAGTGGTTGGAAGTGGTTCGACACCAGTTCTGCATTAATGGCGAACGTCACATTCTCAATTGCAGAGGATGGCACCTTGAGTAATGTTCGAATCGCCCAGAGCTCAGGCAATCGCGAGTATGATGACTCGGTATTGCGGGCGGTCTACAAGGCATCCCCGGTGCCCCCGCCACCGCAAAGCGTCTATGAGTTCTTTCGAGACGTATCCATGACGTTTGATCCGCGGGAGTAGTCCGGCAAAGTCTGAATTTCATAGGGTATATTCTGCTTGGCCCGAGCGTATGGTATGACCTCTAAGGTCGAAAGTTTAAGGGGGATTGGCATGCTTTTTTCTACCGATGCTCAACCGTTTTGCATCTCGCGCTTTTATAGCGGCGCTATCCGTGGAGCCTACCGCTGGGGGATTGCCGCACTGCTCCCGGCCTTGTTGTTGATGCCGACCTTGTTGTTGATGCCGACCTTGTTGTTGATGCTGCTCTCTGCCCCTCAAATTGTTTCAGCGCAAACTGAGATCAATGTGCGTGGGTCTGGAAGACTTTTTCCCATCGCCGTGCCTCGGATGTGTCTGCAGACCGGCCAAGGAGATGCCAACACCCTTATCCCAGAGGTTATCGGCCGCGATCTGGATATATCGGGATTTTTTGAGCTGGTGAGCCCGCAGGCCTACATTGAGTCACCCGGAAAATGCGCCGGAGCGGACGGATTTGCCTACTCTGATTGGAGTGTAATCGGCGCAGAGGGTCTGGTGCGCGGAATC
>JBILUF010000083.1:0-8347 GCA_044371155.1 Bdellovibrionota bacterium | reverse complement strand
AGAAGATCCCGGAGCTCACTGGACAAAATGCATTTAAGCTCTTTGAGACCTATGGATTCCCGTGGGAGATGACCGAAGAGATCGCGCGTGAACGTGGACAGAAAATTGATCGCGCTGAGTTTGAGGCGGAGTTTAAACGTCACCAAGATCTATCCCGCACTGCTGCAAAGGGGATGTTTAAAGGTGGCCTGGCTGACCACGGTGATGAGGTGGTGCGGCTGCACACCGCTACCCATCTAATGCACCAGGCGCTCCGTGATGTGCTGGGTGCGCATGTCTCGCAGAAAGGCAGTAACATTACCGCTGAGAGGCTAAGATTTGATTTCTCCCACCCGCAGAAGGTAACGCCGGAAGAGATTACAAAGGTGGAAGAGATCGTCAACCAACAGATCGAGCGTGACCTTAAGATTTCAAATAAGGTCACAACCTATGACGCCGCGATCCACGAGGGCGCATTGGCATTCTTTGGTGAGCGATATCCAGAGAATGTAAAGGTCTACACCATTGGGGATTACTCCAAAGAGATCTGTGGTGGCCCACACGTCGAGAGCACCAAGGTGCTAAAGAGCTTTAAAATTCTGCGTGAAGAGGCCTCCTCGGCCGGTACTCGGCGCATCTATGCCTCTATCGGGGCGAACGAAAAAGGGGCCTAGCATTAGGCGGGCGGCTTGGGTCTTAAGTGGCAACGCTGCTGCGTTCTGTCCTATCTAAGGGCACAAAACCGCCCACGGCGGGCAACGCGTCCCCTCGCTGGTTGCCACCCCCTTTGTGACGCTCCTTAGTCACCACTATTGTGGCGTTACAAGATAGGCGCATAACAGGCAATTAAAGCGGTGCCGTATCTGGAATTTAAAAGCTATCCATCAGTTGCCGAACGGCTCAAGCCATGAGCCCGCGTATATCGATAGCAATTCCGGTTTTTAATCAGGCCGCGTACACGGCAGCCTGCCTCGGAGCCCCCGCGGGGGATGAGGAGGTGCGAGCTGTCGCAGAGGTAATCGTTATCGATAATGCCTTACGTGACGATACGCGGAGCGTCCTTGAAGCTGCCCAGAAAAAATTGCCATCGTTTAAGGCTGTTCGTCTCAATCAGAACACGGAGTTCTCGGCCGCCAGCAATCTGGGTGCTGAGTTTGCTGGGGGGCCAGTGCTAGTGATGCTCAACTTGGCTGGGGATCTTGCTGGCGCTGAAACGCATCTCAATGCCGCTTTGGCCAAATGGCTCGGGAACGATGACGCATGGCACGAGCTCATCGCCCTCTACCTTGAGCAAACGGAAGCTACCTGCCGTACTTGAGGCCGGTCAGCGGATGGTGCGCCACAGGCCCGCCAGCTGCTTGCCGAGATTATAGCTGATCGATTCTCAGCTCCTCATGGTATTGAGCGAGCACGGCAGATCGCAACTCAGAGTCGATAGGATTCAAGGTAACGTAAATTGTCCACGCCGCGTATCTCGTGCGAGATGAGATGTCCCAAGAATTTACAGGAACTTAGTTGTCGTTTAGCTGCTGCGCCATCGCTGGGTTAATCTGGCGCACTGCGGTGCGAACGAGTTTAGGTTGATGAGTGCCAGCGGTGCTTGAAAGGCTAAACACGGAATTGCAAGCTAGCTCAAGACAGAGCAGGTCACGGGGTCCAAGCTTTATACGCCGACGCTCCTCTTCAGAGCGGCCGGTTACCAACCGTAGCCAGCAGGTCTCCTCTCCGGTGAGTTTGCCGTTTTGACCACGTGGCTTGTCGCGGTACAGTTTGATGAGGGTATCGGAGTCGGCACCTTCAGATCCTTGTAGGATCACATTCTCATCAAGCGACTCAACGCCATACAAAAAGGCGCGCGCAGTTGCCCAAAGGCCGCCGATGGCTTCTAGTGGCAGCAACATATTTAGAAATCCTGGGCCCTCAGTGACCTCAGAGCCGTTGGCCATGGGGGTGTAATACACCCGCAGTCCCGCGTTCTCAGGAACGAGTTGAAGATTGCCAAATGACTTGGTGATTGAAAATGTTACGCAACCTAGATACATAACCTACCCTAACGATTCAGAAGCCCCTTTGATTCGATGCTGCCCTAGGGGCAGTTTACTTCACAAACTTAGCGTTATTCCGCACTTAGTGGCGTATACACCCCGTTTCGGTCGGGCAGTGTAGATCAGTTCCATACCAATTTCAAAAACATACTGCGGTTGATTCGGCATACTTGTTGGATAGCTCACCGCGCCGCGTGCGCCTTGATTGCGCTATCCTGCGCTAACCTATTGAGGATGTTAAGAGTTTATTAGTGCTGAGCTCAGCTCCAGCGCGCAGTGTATTAGTCTCCCTGGCACCTCCTGGTGTCAGGGTTTATAATGCCCCCTTTGGGTCCTTCCCCGCTTTCTTGCTCGGAGTTATGCGATCGCCCTTAGCCCCGCTCCTGTTAGCCGTCTTACTCTGCTTGGGTGCCTGCTCCGCTGCCCGCCCACCGGTGCCCCCGGGAACTATCCCCCCTGAGGAGGTGTTACGTGTGGAGGATGAGCAGTATGGCCATGAGGTGCTAGCCGAGCTATCTCGTGAATATCCGCTCGACCGAAACGACGCCAACATAACCCGGGTGCGCGGCATCGTGGAGAGGCTTACCAGTAAGGGGCTGAGCAGTAAAAATCCCTGGCATGTGTACGTCTTAGTGTCCGATCAATTTAAAAATGCAGCGGCTACTCGTGGCAACCTTATCTTTGTGTGGACCGGACTTCTAAACTCGGTCCACAGTGATGACGAGCTTGCTACGGTCCTGGCCCACGAGATCGGCCATGTGTTAGCCGGACACACAGCGCCCGACCCTTCTCAGGCGGTGGCGGAGATTATCGGTACCACCACCGGTGAGATTGCGGGGCAGGTGCTGCAGAGCCAAGGTATCCCTGGGATCTTAGGGCAGCTAGCAGGAGACATTCTACAGGCTGGGCTTGAAGCAGCGTTTATCAACCCCGGGCAGCGCTCCAGGGAGCTTGAGGCTGATCTCATTGGGATGTTCCTTATGGCTAAAGCCGGGTTTGATCCGCGTGCTGCCGTCAATTTTTGGGAGCGTGTCCAATTAGACCCTGACTTTGCCAACTCCACCCTCACCTTTTTATCCACACATCCTTCATCCGATGATCGTCTAGCGCAACTAAAACAATATCTGCCGGATGCAGAGCGGCTCTTTCGCGGGGAGTCAGCACCAGGGCTAGTTGTGGATGGCAGCTCCGGCTCGCCTGCCGTGGCAGCGCTCGACAGTGGAGTCGTAATTGATAGCTCGGCTGGCTTCGCCCTGCCCCCGCGCGGTGTCGGTGCGGCTCCAAAGCCAGGGCACCAGCAGTCTCGCGTCTCTGAGGCAGTATTACTCGGCACCACCCGCTGGGAGGTGCTAGAACCAGAGGTCACCGTATGTGCTGCCCCGCAGCCTAGTTGTGACCCGGTGGGCACTCTGCCGCGCGGTGCAGAGGTGACAGTAGCAACCCAGCTGCGGCGTTGGTTACAGATATCCGCCCCTTTAGCAGGTTATGTCCAAAGCCGGGGGCTCGCCCCTAAACCATAGGAAAAATTGCCAAATACAACCTATCTTTCAGCCCTTTAGAATTATTACAGAGAGCCGATAACTGTAAGCACAGGGTAGTTTTTGTTGTAAAGGAGGCTATTCCACCGGTGTTGCCAGCGCGCTCCCCCAAGCGCCTCCGCCGCAAGGGTAGTTAGGATGTATGGAAGTCAAGGATGTACCAGGGACCGTTGTAGTTGCAGACCCACAGTCGCTTCAGTCAAAGGCAGCATCTCCAGCCGATGACAAGGGGCGGTCTAGCGAGGCAGCAGTATTACACTCCGTTGCTAACACTGATGACCGCTCCAGTGAGGTGCGAGACGGTGCAAATGCAGTGATTCACAGCATCAATATGGCGGCGGATGCTACGGTTGCAATCGATGGAATTGTTCGTAGCCTCTCAGGCATACTCGAACAGGCCAGCAGCGCAACTATCCCCAGCAATCGATTATCCAAGTTACAAGACGAGGCGAATACCCTAGTCGACGCCATTAAGGCGCAGGTGGCAAGTGCTACGAGCGGTCGCACCAACCCGCTCCTCGGGGATCCGATTCGACTAGAGGTCGAGCAAGAGATCGGTAGAACTCTTGATTTTGTCCTGCCGGAGCATGCCAAAGATAACTTTGGATTAGGTGCCATCGATCTCTCACGTAAAGAGCTTATCATTAGTGTGCGTACCTCGATTGAGCGCGCGCAAAGACAGCTTGATGAGATCAAACACATCGTGGGAGAGTCGCGAAAAACTGTCGAGTCGACTCTGACCGAGGTTGATGTCGCACTTCAAAATGCCGAGGCCGCGCATGTGAATGTCCGCGACCTCGAGAGAGCGATGCAGCTGGTTGGTAGTGCCAATAGCGGCATTCGAAGCAATCCACAGTCTGCCCTGGATGCGTATTCGGGATTCTCTAAACGTGCGATTGAGCTGCTGGAGTAGAGTCGGCGAGCTCGACGCCACTACTCCCAGTGCAGCTCCTTTATATGCACGTGGGCGTATCCTGCGCGTTGGCGGTGATCGTAGACCTCCATGTCTAGCTGTGTGATCTGCTGCGGAGACCCCGCTAATTCTAGCTCAAGGGATGTGTCTTCCTGGTTAGTGATATCTCGCCGAATAGTTTTAGAGATACGTTCGCCGCCGGTAGTGGTGGCGGCCACCCGCCACTCAGTATTCATGGGCCAGAACTCACCTCTGAGTTTTGAGATCGTCACAGGACTAGAAAAGGAGAGCTGCAGAACCATCGGATTAGCTGCCATACCGCGTGCCACGGTATTGAGACGACCGTCGAAAAGTTCCGGGATTGACCCCAGATCCAGCCGCGAGTGTGCTACCCGAACAATTTGGTTGTTGACCTGCGCAAGAGATGCCACGATCGCTGTTTCCCAGGCTTTGTGGCGCGCGATGATCTCTTTCACATTATCGACGTAGCGCAGTGAGGCTAGGGTGAACCCCGGCTGGCCATTTGGGTAGAGCACGGTCTCATGGGTCGTTACCTCAAACAGGTTAGATTGCGCGATTGCGGCGCGATCCGCCGGGCTTAAAACAAACACATACCGGTCGGTCAAGGCTTCAGGGCGCTCAGGGGAGAATAGGTTAAACCCCAACGATGCCACCCGGGAGCGTTGGGCTGGGGTAAGAAAAAAATCCGGAAAAATCTCCGCACCATTCGCCCAGCTACTTGAAGGAACCACAGTCACATTGGGATGCCTCTTTAGGTATCTAGGAATTACCTCCTCAAAGAGCTGTGAGGATCCCCACTGAATTCCGTAGAGTCCGTAGTCGGTATACCAAGAGGATGCTGCTTGGCGAGACTCGCGGTGCATTTGAAAGCTCTGCAGAGAAAGGGCTGCGCCCACCAGCAGTGCAACGGGAGCCAACGACAGCGATTGCCGTAGCAGCAGACGGTGAATAGCGTGAGCGCCGATTGATACCAGATACGCAATCGGTGCGATAAGATAAAAGACGCGCTGTATATGGGATTCCACCCAAATCACTGGAGCCGTCCCGATAATCAGTGCTGCAAGTACTATCGGGGCACCCGCCCGTTTAATCTGCAGCAGTGAAGCCAGTATGCCCGCTAGCAGTAGTGGCGCTGACCAAAGCGGTAAGAGGGTCCTCCCCTTCCAGATATGACGAATCTGATCCTGAGGCCCCTCAGAGTACCAATAAGATGGGTCAAGTGCTGCAGCCCAGCGCAAAAGCCCCTCGTAGAGTGCTCGCCGCAGTCCGCCGGGAGAGCTCCATCCTGAGTTAAGCACCTCAAGCTGTCTGCCGGGCGCATCTGGCATGGTATAAAACCAGAGTAAAAACGGCAGGCACCCAGCCACGGCAACGGCAGTTGCCTTTAACACCAGGGGGAGTTTGCTAAGGTGATACCGTAGGTCGATGAGCGCGAAGGCCACCGCGGTGAGAGCGATTACAGTAGAGCCGCTTAGATGAGAGTAGAGCATCACAAGCGCGCTGGCTACTGCAAGCCAGATGAAGCCGGTGCGTTCATGGCGATAGAGGAGGTAGGACCCGAGAAAAATGGAGTAGAGAGATAATGCCTGCCCACTCTCCATCGCCAGGGCACTGTGAATATACACCACGGGCGAGACAGCCAGGAAAAACGCCGCGAGCCACCACCAGCGATTTTCAGGCATTACGGTGCGCAGAGTTAGTGATGTCACCACCGCTGCCAGCACTCCCAAAACTACCGATACTGCCCTGAGTGCAACGATAGAGGTGGGCCAGAAATAGGAGCCTATCATCGATAGGTATAATACAATCTGAGGCACCCATCTGCCCGGGGCCTTCTCATAGAATAGCGGAAGGAATCGACCTAAAGGGTCGTGAAAATTATTCTCAAGCAGATATCGGGCGTGGACGCCGATGTAGGCCTCGTCGCAGAAAAAAAATATCGGAAAGTTTTTTAGCCCAATGCAACGGGTGAGAAGGTATGCTGCAATCGCTGTGCAGAACAGTAGCAGTTCAACTCGAATTTGCCGATTACTCGTAGTTGATTCAGCATTCATGCGTGTTGAAATCGCGAATACTACACTCTCGTGGAATATTCGGCCTAGTTAAGCTCGCCTCCCTGTCGTAGCATCTGCAATCCTCGCGAAACATCCTGGGCGATATTTTGCATCGCCGCCTCGCAATAACTAGAGCGAATCTTTCCTAACCCGTCCGCCCCTAGATCTTCAACTGCTAACAGCAGGGTCTTGCTCATAGCCTGAGCAAAAACAAGTACACCATCCAGGGTGACCTCCTGGTCGCCAAGGGAGTTAAGCACTCGGGATACAATAAGTTCCACCCGCTTTTGGTATGGCTCCCATTTTTGCACACCATGTTCCTCGCGCTGGGCGGGGGTGCGCTGCATCTCACGGGCAATCTGGGTGTCTATAGCTGAAAGCACCTTCACCAGGTTCTCTTCAAGCAGGGAACGCTTTTCCTGTTTTGGATCCATCGTATTCTCCGGTAACTCCCCCTCTTTCTACGATCATTTTAGCTGTTCTACTAGCAGCCCTCTACAGACTCCCCCAGGGCCGCTGCTCGGGATAGCCTTATTCCGACTTAATTCGACATCTCTGACAGGAGTTAGTACAGTGTGCCCTTGGGGACATAGGGTATGTTTGACTCATTACAGACCAAACTTGAATCAGCACTGAAGAAGATTCGGGGCCGTTCGGTTATCTCGAAGGATGACCTCGAAAGCACCATGAAAGAGGTGCGGATGGCGCTTCTTGAAGCCGATGTAAACTTTAAAGTCGCCAAAGATTTCTGCGCCAAGGTAGCGGAAAAAGCCCTCGGCGAGGATGTATTAAAGAGTCTAAGCCCTGACCAGCAGATCGTGAAGATTGTTCACCAAGAGCTGGTGGAGATGATGGGTGCTGCAGCGGTGGAGCTAAACCTCAAGGTGGCGCCCCCTGCTATCGTTATGCTTGTGGGCTTGCAGGGCTCAGGCAAAACCACCACCGCCTCGAAGTTGGCTCGTCTCATTCGGGATAAGTACAAGAAAAAGCCGCTGCTCGTCCCGGCGGACACATACCGTCCCGCTGCTATTGATCAGCTTAAAGCGCTGGGAAAAAATCTTGGCATTGAGGTATTTGACTCCTCAGCCACCCAAGATCCAGTGGATATCGCCAAAGCTGCCCTCGACCACGCCACTAAGCGGGTCTTTGATGTGATGATTCTCGACACCGCAGGTCGGCTGCAGATTGATTCTGAGCTCATGGATGAGCTGCGCGAGATCTCCGCTGCGATTCAGCCGCATGAGATCCTGTTAGTGGCTGACTGTATGACCGGCCAGGAAGCGGTGAATGTTGCCAAAGGGTTTGATGAAGCTCTCGAGATCGATGGACTCGTGCTCACCAAGCTCGACGGTGATGCCAGAGGTGGTGCCGCCCTCTCAATGCGCGCCGTGACCGGGAAACCGATTAAGTTTATCGGCGTAGGCGAAAAATCCGATGCGCTTGAGGTATTCCACCCAGATCGGATGGCCTCACGGATCCTCGGCATGGGAGATGTCTTAAGCCTGATCGAAAAGGCTACCGCCGAGGTTAATGTCGAGGATGCGCTGTCGCTGCAGAAAAAGCTGCAGAAAAACGAGTTCACTTTTGAGGATTTCTTGGGGCAGCTCAAGATGATTAAGAAGATGGGCTCGATGTCCAGTATCATGGGGATGATCCCGGGGTTTGATAAGATCGCAAAACAGGTCAACCCTGAGGATGCCGAGCGCGAGATGAAGCGAGTAGAGGCCATTATCCTTTCGATGACGCGTAAGGAGCGGCGTAACCCCGGGGTGATTGATGGCTCACGCCGCCGTCGTA
>JBILUF010000082.1:0-8377 GCA_044371155.1 Bdellovibrionota bacterium | reverse complement strand
GCGTCGTCGCTGGCGCGATTGATTCTCTGACCGGAGCTTAGTTTCTCGTAGGTACGAGCAAGCCGCTCAGAGCTGATAGACAATGTTCGCTGCGCTTTAAGCGAAGCGATGTTACTTCCTAGATTAATTGGCATGGGGTCCTCCGTGATAGTCAATAGGCAGCTGGTCAATCCTTTGACCAACCGAACCTCACCGGCACGCGACTAGACGACGCCTAGCGCAGGCCTGTAAGGGCACAACTGACGGATGGTATTGAACTGCTTTTGGGGGGATGATACGGCGTATCCCGCGCTACCGGTCCGTAGGGTTGGTTGGGGTTTTAACCCTGGTAGGCCTGTATTTGGGGCAGCCTACTTCGGGTGATAAAGCTTTGCGGCTTTATCCTCTAACCTTCCCTTAAAGTGTGTAGCGGCGCGGGGTCGAAAATTCTTGAGGATAAAATATCCGCGGCACAAAAATTATAAAAGCGCTGTTATATTAGGCTGTTACGGCGGATTGCGCGGAGCTTTGAAAGCGCTGCGAGCGGGGGTGGCAGGATTTTTGGGCTATCAGTACAATCTCACCCCAGAATCTCACTTTTCTATGGGAAATAGGTGTTATGAGTTCACTAAAGTCTCTTGGTATTTCGTTCTTGATCCTGGGCTCGCTAGCAGCATGCTCTGATTCTGCGCCACTCTCTGGTCGGGAGAAAGGCACATTGGGGGGCGCCGCTCTTGGTTCGGGCCTCGGCGCAATTATTGGCCATGCTACTGGCAGCACTGGCGCTGGCATTGCTATCGGTGCAGGTGTTGGTGCCCTCACTGGTGGTGTGCTAGGAAATGAGTCCGATAAGCAGGATTCGCGCACCTCTGCGCAGGAAGAGCGTTTGCGCCGTCAGCAAGAAGAGCTCGATCGACAACGTCGTGAGTTAAACGAGCTTAAGCGAAACCAGGATCGGGCGCCAAGCTATCCAACGAACTCTGGTGGTTCGGATCGCTACTAGCGCCCTGAGTTGCTGTAGTTATCCCTCCTGAAATAGGCCACTGGCTATTTCAGGAGCGCTCCAAGCTAAGCGCTCTAAGTGCCCAAAACAAAGTGCTCAAAACAATAATGTAGACGTTAGAATGTGCGACGCATCTTTACGAGCGCCGTAATAGCATCGCACAGCCCATGCCGCCTGCAGCGCACACGCTTAACACCGCAGTCTTTTTCCCAGAGCGTTTGAGCTCGCGGGCTGCTGAGATAAGTAGCCGCCCTCCGGTTGCGGCAAACGGATGGCCGATAGCGATTGAGCCGCCATTGACGTTGATCTTTTCGTTCGGAATCTCTCCGATCGGCCGCAGTTCGGGGAATTTAGTCCATCCTTCTTTCCACACCTTTAGGTTAGCTGCCACCTGAGCTCCAAACGCCTCGTGGATCTCAAACCTATCTACTGAGTCGATAGAGAGCTCGTTTCGGTGCATAAGCCGAGGCAGAGCAAGACCTGGCGCCATTAGCAAGCCGTCCTTGGGGGCGAGTGCTGCATACTCGACATCATCGAGGAATGCCAGAACCTCCCTCCCCTGCTTGGCCGCCTCTGCCTCCGACATGAGGCATACTACCGATGCTCCATCTGTGAGAGCGCTGGCGTTCCCTGCGGTAATCGAGCCTGCCTCGGAGCGATCAAAGACAGGTTTTAACTTCGCAAGCTTGTCTGCGGTGGTATCACCCCGAATCAAGTTGTCTTTATCGGCCCCGCCAAGGGGGATGATCTCCTCACTTAGATATCCTTGCTGCTGCGCACGAGCGCCGTTTTGATGGCTTGCGAGCGCGATCGTGTCCTGCGTCTCGCGCGAGATCTTGAACTCCTTGGTTGAGATCTCGCAGTGCTGACCCATCGTGAGCCCCGTTGATGGTTCTTTAGGGCTCGGCGGAATCGGCAGCATAAATCCGGGTCGGTATGCCAGCAGCGTGGAGAGCTTCTCTCCAATCGAACGCGCGCGCGCGAGTCGTAGGAAAAATTTCTCGGCCTCTGGTTTCCATGCCAGAGCTGGACGGCTCATGGACTCGCTTCCGCCCGCCAGCCCCACTGAGATCCGTCCAGCTTTAATCGCTTCAGCGACAACTGTTGCTGCCACGAGGCCACTGATGCAGTTATTCGACACTGAATGAGCGGGGATTGAAAGCGGCAGCCCAGAGCGGACAATCGTCTCGCGCGCGAAGTTGGGCAGACGTGGATCAAGCAGCACTGTTCCAAAGACGAACTCTCCAATCTGATGAGGATCAAGATCGAGCTTTTCAATCGTACCCTTCACTACTGCCATACCAAGCTCAAGGAATGAGTACTTGGCAAGGGATGTGCCAGCTTTAGAAAAAGGGGTTCGATATCCGCCAACGATAGCAACACGCGCCATAAATACGCTCCAAAAGATAGGCGATGGCAGTGTACAAAAAAAA
Organism: Bdellovibrionota bacterium; assembly: GCA_044371155.1. Taxonomy (GTDB): domain Bacteria; phylum Bdellovibrionota_C; class UBA2361; order UBA2361; family UBA2361; genus CAZTER01. Next base: position 5,962 of record JBILUF010000082.1, on the reverse strand, counting down.
GGAGAGCCGCGATACTGAGCAAACCCGCCGATGGCTGCTCAGGTCTCCCGGCTCTCACCCCCTGAAATTTCCCTTCTTGTTTTTTCGCCTCCTTTGTTATCGACGGCCCTATCAGTCTGGTGCGCTCAAGAACCCCCGGACTATGCCGCAAACATACTCATCTGCTTTGGCTTTAGCTGTGAGCGCACCGGGGCTCGAAGCGCCCCTGGCTTAATCGCATCAAGAGCGTTTAAGAGTGGCTTGGCAGTATCCGGCCGGAGGTAGTGAAACTGCCTATCTTCAGCGAGCTTCTTGGCGATACTTGTCATTCGCACCTTTCGCTCAACCCTCTCTGATCCATCGGTGAGTGACTTTACATGCACATAATCTGCGTGCTCCACGAGCGTCTCAGCAAAGGTACCGGCATCCTTCTTCCAATCCCCGTAGGGCAGCACCGGACTCACCTGCAGCGTCACCTCGATTCCAAATCGACGCAGGGCCATGGCGGCTTTTAGCCGTTCCTCGGCTCGCGGCAGATGCGGCGTATACCGCTGCGCAACAGTCTCAAGCGGTGTCTCGACACCCATAGTCACTGCTGCGTGGATCCCTAGTTTCTTTAGCACCGGCATCGCTAACACAACCAAAGGGGAGCGGGTCTGTACCACCAGCACCCCAGGGGTGTATTTTTGGAAAAGATTTAGAAACTTCATCGTGGCATCGAATTTCCCTTGGAACGGTAGGAACGGGTCGGTAGAGACCCCGAAGTATATCGCGGAGCTACGTAGGATCCCCTGGTTGGATAACCGCATCAGGTGCTTTTCTAGCTCAAACAGTGGGTTCTCCTGATGGAGGGAGTAGCGGCTGCGTAGCCGCACGAGGTCGCCCTCCTCTTGCACCCGTAGCGCGTAGTACTCGCGCGGATCTTGGTCTTTTTCGAGTCGATGTTGTCCAAAGACAATCCCGTCCTCAAAGGAATCCACTGTATAGGTAATATACGCATCCTCAATCTGCTTCCGTTCTGAACTCTGATTCTCCATACGCTTTAACCCCCTCTCAATACCATTTCGTTTCGATAAGGGTGCGCCGCCTGAAACGTCGTCCCTCAGAGTAACGCCAAGGTTGGCTTCGAATTGCTCTTTTGCCGCCTTGCTTCAACCTTCTTAAACATTTGACGCACGCTATCGGCAAAAGGTTCAACTAACTTAAACCTTGCCGAAAGATCGTTCGGCTCGCCATGATCCCGGCCATCTTCCGCGCTGGGATTAGGTGGCTGTTTTTGCTTCTGGGCCGAGGTGCAGTTGCTGGCGCGGTAACGTCTGTGCCACCCCTATGGTGGGGTTAAAAGAGCGCTGGGGGTTGTCGTCTGCAAGCAGGCTGTCCTTTAGGGTGCTAGGGCGTAGTTAAGCTCTCTATAGAATTAGACTTTTAGAATTTGTCTGGGCGTGCTACCCTTTGACCCTTGGCTGCTGTACGGTTCATGGCAGCGCCGAGTAATGAGCGTATTCAGTTGTGTTTTGATTGGAGTGAGCAATGGCTGGCAACGTAGGGGAAATTTCAGATAGCAGTTTTGACTCTGAGGTACTTAAGTCAGGGACCCCGTGCCTAGTGGACTTTTGGGCCCCATGGTGTGGCCCATGTAAAAGCATTGCGCCCGTGCTTGAAGAGCTCGCCAAGGAGTTCTCCGGGAAGCTCAAAGTGGTAAAGCTCAACGTCGACGACAATCCGCAGACCGCCACAATGTATAATGTGCGTGGTATCCCCAACCTGATCTTCTTTAAAGGTGGGCAGATGGTGGAGCAGATCGTTGGCGCGGTGCCAAAGGATCAGCTTCTGGCTGCTGTAAACAAGGTAGTGTAGCGACTCCCTAGTCGACCTTCCCTCTCTCGATAGTCCCTGTATACGGGATTTCCTTACCTCGCATCGTAGTGCGACTGGTGCTAGTCGGCGCTAAATTAGGGCGTAGATCCTAAACCTGCTCAGCGTTTGAAACGATGAGTACCACTGGTAGCAAAATGTAAGGAATTTTATTCCAGTGAGGGTGTGGTATGGCGGTAGAGAGTGTGTCAGCTCCTAGACGGGCGCCGGAATCGCGGCGGGAGGAGCGTGCTGAGGTGAAGCGCGAGCAGAGCAACGCAGAGAACCCGGAGCCGAAGGAATCTTCAAGAGACCCAAGGAGCTCCCTCGCCGAGGCGTAGTAGAGGTTTTATAAATGCCTCTGTAAGTCGCTCTTGGTGGCTTTAAGAGTCTTGTGGGTGTGGTCTTCTCGTCTTTCGATGGTGAGGAGATCCGCCTAAATTTTCCTTGCAATTCTTCATAGCGGTTCTAGACGGTTCACGTGCCCTGCGTTAAAGTCCGAGGCTCGTCTCTATTCGGACTTATCACACAGGCGCATGGAACAGGAATCTACAGGAGAGCGGCCGCTTAATGGTGCCGCCGACAGTAATAGCGAGGCATCTTCAGATCGAGGTGCCTCGAAGCAAAACGGTATCCGTAGCGGTGCTAAGGCGCGCGCAAGTGGCGCGACTACAGGGCTTCGCGCGCTCTCGGGTGCGGCCTATGCCGTGATGACAGAGGAGGAGCGCTATCTTCTTACTACTGCGCTTGGACGATGTATCGAGGGACTGCTGCGCAATGGCCGAGCCGTGTTCCTTGACGGCCTAGGGGTAGTATTTCCTGAGACGAGTGCCGCGGTGAAGTCGTACGTGGTGGGCCCCAATCTCGCTGTGCGTAGAGAGCGAAGCGTTGCGGTGAATTTTGAGAAATGTGTTGAGATCGTCGCCCCGCATCGCGAGCGATTCCGGTCGATTGTTGAGTCAAGAGAGCTTGCAGCACAGGTGTTTCTTGCCTTGCCGCTAGCGGTGCAGCTGCGCTGGCCGATTGAGGAGCTCAAGCGCTGTATCCAAGGGCTTTGTAAGGCGATCCGTGTTGAGGTGGTAAGCGCCGGGGTGTGTAAGAAGCTCGATAAGGTCGGGGTATTCTACGCCTTGCATAACCGTCATGGAGTGACCCCTGATGACTGGTTTGCCGGTGCGGATATCTTCATCTCCTCTCCCCTTCGATGGATCGATGAAGTGGCGGAGGCTAAGGTGTTTGAGCGTCCCGAGCTCGCTGCTGCCGATGAGGTGTTTGCAGCAGCATTCGGTGCTCCTGTTGGCTCCTTCGATGTAGATGTAGTTAAAGAGCTGGGAAAAATCACCGGACTTACCCCTCCTAGCCTGCCGGCGGAACTTCAAACTATTAAGGTTAAAGTCTTTGCAGTCACTCGCGATGGCGAGTTGCGTTCCTTCCTCTTTTGTACCGAGGGGGTGCGTTCTTTGGCAATTGGCCGTGATGTTAGGCATGCGTTGCGTTGCGAGCTAACAATAGAGGCCGCGGTGGAGGAATCCGCTGATCAGTCGGTGCAATTCCCGCTGTGGCCCCGCCGCGCCTTTGCGCTGGCAGCCGCAGTGATAGCGCAGCAACTCCTTGGCAGAGATTGTGCCTGGCTCGGGGGGCAGGTATCAATCTCGGAGCATCATCAGAGTGCCCTTGTTGCGGTGCTGCTGCAGCGCTCCGCCTTGGTGACCAATGAGCAGCTCAGTGCGGAGGGGGAATTTAGTTACGTCAACATCATCGGCCTTACCCTTGATGAGTGCGAGCTGGGAGAGTCCCAGGGGCTATCGCACCTGCTAGCGTTGCTGCGTCGAAAAGGGCTTGATCGGATCAATCGACTCGGACGTAACTCGGTGATTGCTCGGACCACTATTCAGCCCTCCTCAAAACAGCCGCGAGTCATGGCGGCAGGGTTATCGGTGGAGACAGCAGGCTTGGTGCAGTAGCTCGGCCTACTCTACTGGGGCAGTAACCTCATAATTCGCTGTTACCGAAACGTGTTGAACTGAAGAACTCACGACTACCGGATCGATGGATTCGGCTGTGCTGGTGGGGCGTAGGGCTCTTTTTTACCACAAAGACCACTAAGGGGTTGGCTCTCCTTTGTGGTCTTAGTGGTCTTAGTGGTGCACATCGGTGCTAGTACTACCACTTGGTGGAGCGACAAAATGCGATGCCGTCTTGGTGGGGAGTAGCGATATCTTTTACCACAAAGACCACAAAGACCACTAAGGGGATAGGTTACCTTTTTGTTCTTAGTGGTGCACATCGGTGTTAGCACTACCACTTGGTGGAGCGAAAAAATGCGCTTATCTTGAGGCAATTCGTAGAGTAGTGGGATCTCGTAGAGAATAGAGGCGGTAAGTGGCATCACATCGACGGATGGGCTATCTGGCCATAGCGGCCGCTATGGAGCGGCGCACGGCATCAGTCGGAGCTCCTCATTTCAAGGTGTTACCTGGACCTGCCTTTATTCAAAGTCCGTGCCAGATCCTTGAGAAAATTGCTAAAGGTTCTTAGCAATCACTCCGATTCCAACAGTACAGGGAGTTTTAAGAGAGGTATATCTACTTCTTTTTACTTACACTATGAGCAGCAAGCATAACTTCGATGCCATTATCACGGACCCGGATCTCGACACCCGGATGAGGCTTAAACAGGCCTGTTCGTCTGTGCATCAGTTTGGCAAGGTTTTTCAGGCGCAGGCTCTGAAGGACGCGACCGCTCGCATTGGCGAGGGAATGCCAATTGATGTGGTGTTTATCTCCTACCGATTTGATCAAGGCGAGGTGACTAACTTCATTAGAGATGCCAAGGCTCTCAAGGCCGGACAAGATACCGCCTACATCCTAGTGCTCAGGAGCAAGGACCAGCAGTCTTCGACAGTTGCCACCAACGTGATCGCAGGATTCGATGGATTCCTGTTTGAGCCTTACTCGGTTGACCAGCTTGTCGAGCTCACTGAGCTTGCCGCGCGGGTGCGTAGAGAGCGCTCGAATGAGCGTGAGGCGGCAGCGCTGCGCTTTTTGCTAAATGACATCATGAACCAGATCGACCAGATCGCCTACCTGAAGGCGGCGGGATTCGATATGGGGCCGAGCATGAGAAAGTTTAAAGATATGTGCTCGGTGTTAGGAACCCTCTCTCCAGAGTCCAAAGTGATCTATGAAACCCTGGCCGTTGACCTATTTGAGCAGGCACCTCTACCCAAGAAGATCTTCCAGCGAAAGATCTACGGCGGAGCAAGCTCTAGGGTGAAAAAGCGCCAAGAGAAAGAGATAGCTGCTCAGATAGCTTCGCAGATTCAGACAGAGCCTAAAGCCTAAAAACTCTCCGACTCTATTGCTCTATTGGTGCGGTGTCTCCCGTGCAACTTTCGACCGGGCTAGTGAGCACACGTTTCACCTTTAAATACCTTGTTGATGCTTTTTCGTAGCGCTGCGTTGGGAGCGGGTTGCCCAATACCGCTTGCCGGTTATTCCTCTGTATGGTCAAGTAAGGAGGCGCTGCAGTTTTTCCTTTGGGGGCGACATGAAAGCTATCTTCTTTGAACAGCACGGTGACATCGAGGCTTTAAAGTATGCGGATCTTCCTACTCCCGAGCCAAAGCCAGGAGAGGCATTGGTGCGGGTGCGTGCAGTAGCCTTAACCACCTCGATATCTGGGTGCGCCGAGGGTGGCAGGGGCTTTCCCTTGAAATGCCGCATATCGGCGGCTCGGATATCTCCGGCGAGATAGTTTCAGTCAATGCCGACTCAGTGTGGTCCCCAGGAACAAAGGTGGTGATAAATCCAGGTGTGGTGAGCTCTGAAGATGAATGGACTCGCCGCGGCGAAGATAGTCTAAGCCCCGCGTATCGTATTATTGGCGAGCAGCTCCGTGGAGGAATGGCTGAGTATGTGACAGTGCCTATCAAGAATGTGTTTCGTATGCCTGAGGGGCTTTCCTTTGAGGAGGCTGCAGCGCCCTTACTGGTTGCCACAACTATCTGGAGGATGCTTTTCAAGCGGGCCAATCTGCGCGCAGGCGAGACTGTGCTGGTAGTTGGCACTGGCGGTGGGGTTAATTCTCTGACCATCCCATTTGCCAAAGCCGCTGGAGCGACGGTTTA
>JBILUF010000081.1:0-8388 GCA_044371155.1 Bdellovibrionota bacterium | reverse complement strand
ATCTCTGAATTTCGTTAAAGTAAGCCCCGTAGCTGCATCAAACCCTCTTACAACTGAGGTACTCTGTCGCGTGCCCACAGTACGTATCAACTTAGAGCCAATCACCTCCCCCCCATGATCGAGGGTCTACTCGAGTATATAGACGGCATCAGCACCGACAGTCAGCTCCAACTCTTTCTTAGTGGCAGCGCCCTGCGGTGTAATGTAGGCAGGCTGAAAGTCAGATCCATCAGGTAAGAATGAATAAACGGTAGCACCAAGCTCATTGCTACTCACAAGGTAGATCCTTCCCCTAAAATAGCCCATCTGCCCGAGGAAACTGCCCGGAGGGGTGGAATAGATCCTCGTCGTACCGTTAGCTGAGCCATTGGTGCGCCATACAAAGCGGCCCGTTTGGAAATAGAGCTGACCTTGCAACTCAAAACAGTCCTGCGCACCGCTGCCTTCTCTACCAGGTTCTAGATCCTTTAAGAGGTGCGTTCCAGCGACTGTGCCGTCCGTCACATGCGGCTCTAAGCCGTATTGGGTTGAATCAATCCAGATGAGATTTATATCTGCGCCGCTACAGCTGTCAGTAATTGCAGCTTTGCTGAGAGCTGCGCTCCTACCAGTCGACACCGGTCTCGACTGGGCCTGCGCCATAGTGGAGAGAAGGAGGATCAACGAGATAATCGCTAATACTCGGCGCGCCATGCAGGATAGCTCCCAAAACCAACCATAGAGCAAAAAACCTGATATCCCTTGGCTCTATACTTAGAATTATGCTCAGTTTTATACGCATGCTGCATAGGCAGTACACTCTGTTGATACTAGGCCACTTTTTAGGGGCTAAATGCCGGTCTTAGCTTAGTGAGGTAAGATTAGCGCCCCTCTACAAACAGGCGGGTGCTGCTCATATCGTAGAGCAGAGTCTTTAGCTGGCTACTGTGTGGCGAATGACTCAGTGAAAACCGTCCGCGCAGTCACCCCCTACAACCGATCAAATGTCGACCGAAAATGCCGCAGCACCGAGTACTCTTTTTGAAACTTAAATCCGCGCGCCTGCCCGCGCTGCGAATAGATATCTTGCAGGCACTGCACTACATACCCCATGTGTGCCTCGGTATAGGTGCGCCGCGGTATGGCAAGCCGCACTAAATCAAGCGGTGCTGGAATATCCTGACCCGCGGAATCTTTGGTGCCAAAGGCTACTGTGCCTAGCTCGCATGCACGCACACCACCTTTGATGTAGAGCTCGGTAGTAAGGGCGATCCCTGGGAACTGAAGCTGCGGGATATGGGGAAAGAACTTTGATGATTCGATGTACACTGCATGTCCGCCTGCTGGCACCAGGACGGGTAGTCCGGCGGTGGCAAGGCGCTCTACCATCCATTCGATGGTGCGCAGGCGATACTTTAGATACCGCTCATCGAGCACCTCTTTAAGCCCCTGCGCCATCGCTGCCATTGAGTATCCCGCCAACCCACCGTAGGTAGGAAACCCTTCCATAGTTAGCAACGTAGCCTTGAGCTGATCGGCCAGCACACCATCACGCAAACACAACAGACCTCCGATGTTGGAGAGCGCATCTTTCTTCCCCGAGAAGGTCATAATGTCGCAGGTGGCGAAGATACGCCGGGCGATCTCTAGCACCGAGAGCTCTGCACACTGAGGGTCTCGTAGCTTGATAAAATACGCATTTTCGGCGAAGCGGCAGGCGTCCAGGATAAAGGGCTTGCCGTAACGATGCGCTATCTCAGAGGCTGCGGTGATGTTTGCAAGGCTTGCCGGCTGACCACCTGCGGTGTTGTTGGTGATGGTCATCATCACACACGGGATCCTCGGGCCCTCACGCTGCAATAGCTCCTCAAGTTTGCCAAGATCGAGATTGCCCTTAAACGGGTGATGCTGAAAAAGGTCAAGCCCCTCGGGGCAAAGGAGGTTACGAGGCTCTGCTCCTTGATCCTGGATATTCGCTAGGGTGGTATCAAAGTGCGAGTTAGACGGCACTATCTCGCCGCCTTTTAGGATTGTGGAGAACAGCAGATGCTCCGCAGCCCGCCCTTGGTGCACTGGGATAACATGCTCCATACCAAAGATATCTTTGGCGACACTCTCTAGATCAAAGAAAGAGCGCGAACCTGCATAGGCCTCATCAGCCTGAATCATTTCGGCCCACTGGCGATCTGACATCGCTGTGGTGCCGGAGTCCGTCAGCAGATCAATCATCACCTGCGAGGACTTAAGGGCAAAGATGTTGTAGCCTACCTCTGCTATCCAACTACGACGCTCCTCCTCCGAGGAAAAAGGCAGCGCCTCGACTGATTTAATCTTAAACGGCTCAAACAGGATCTCTGCCATATCCGCCTAGCACTTTGTAAATGACCTAGCCCGCTGCTAGTAAGTTTACAACGCAGCGCTGGATCGGAGTAGTGCAGTTTACGGTGCTAGGTGCAGCCCAGGATTACTACGCTGCTTACCCGGCAGCCCCGGCCTGACGCAGTGCCGCCGCCAGTGCAATGAACTCGGGGATCGAAAGGGTCTCGGCCCGTCGTGCTGAATCAAGTCCACACAGCTCAAAGGCTTTATCGATCTGGTCTCCTGCGGCTATCTTGGATGCCCGCAGGCTGTTTTTAAGCATCTTCCGGCGCATCACAAATGAGGCCGACACCACCCGCTTGACCCAGTAAAGGTCATCCACCGGGTATCGCGGCGTTTTGGGGAATGTCAGCTCTAGCACCTGTGAGTCCACTGCTGTTGGGGGATGAAAGGCGTTGCCGGGCACTATCGGCCCCAGCCGTGCGTCACACGAGAGCTGACAAGAGACACTCAAAACACCATAACTCTTTCCACCCGGCGGGGCTGCTACCCTCTCGGCAAATTCCTTTTGCAGCATCAACACAGCGCGTTTGATCGAGCCAGAAAATGCGATCAGGTGAAAGATAATATCGGTCGAGAAGCTATACGGCAGGTTACCAAACACTACCAGGTCCTGCCCTATCTCAGCAAAATCCACCAGCCGCACATCCTCATTGATAATCTCAAGCTGGGGATATTTGGTGGCAAGCTCGGCGCAGAATTTCTCCTCGATCTCGATGACGGCAAGATTTCCAAACGGCGCTAGCCGCTCGGTGAGCGCTCCTAGACCGGGTCCAATCTCGACAAGCTTCTCTCCTGGTTGGGGTGCGCCGAACTGCGCGATACTATCGACCACCGACGGATCAATAATGAAGTTTTGTCCACGCGTCTTGGTGGGGGTAACATCAAGAGCTTGAAGGGTGCTTTTGACCTTGGGCTGCCGGGTCTCAGAGCCACCTTTGCGGTATTTTTTCCAGGACACAGTTATCTCCCTACAGCTCTTCAAGCGGCCAGCGGGCCCGCGGATCTATCACCTGCCCCAGCTGGGCTACACATCGCTTGGTTAACAGGCGCTGAGCTGCAGCGTATCCGATCATCGCTGCATTATCCATGCAGTGAATTGCGTTCGGCGCATATACGGTAATTCCAGGCAGTGCCCCCAATGCCGCACGCAGGGCACGATTCGCCGCCACCCCGCCGCACAGCGCCACGGAGCTTATCCCGGTCTCTGTCACCGCCTGCTGCACCTTAAACACAAGCGCGCCCACGATAGCCGCCTGGATGGCATGGGCGAGCTCGGCCCGCACAACTGGGTCACTTACGGCCTCGCCCTGCTCACGAATGCGCAGCGCTATCGCCGTCTTTAATCCCGAGAAGCTAAACCCAGCCGAATCGCGCATAACTCGAGGCAGCACAAAACGAGAGCTGGTTACGGTGTCTGCAAGCGCGGCTAGCTTTGGCCCCCCTGGGTAGTCAAACTGCAGCAGGTTGGCAGATTTATCGAACGCCTCCCCTGCCGCATCATCAATTGTTCGAGCGAGTAGCTTATACTGCCCCACCGCTTCCACCACATGGATCTCCGTGTGTCCGCCTGAAACTATGAGGGTAAGGTACGGAGGCACGAGATTGGGATTATCCATCTGGGTGGAGAGCGCATGGGCCTCGATGTGATTCACCCCCAGGAGTGGTATCCGGTGCGCCAGCGATATCCCCTGCGCAAAACCGATTCCCATCAGCAAGCAGCCCTTGAGCCCGGGCCCTTGAGTTACTGCCACGACATCGATCTCCTCAAAGGAGAGCTGGAGGTCGCCAAGGACTTTCTGCGTCAGGAGCGGCAGCGCGCGAAGATGCTCACGCGAGGCCAGTTCAGGCACCACTCCGCCGTAGAGCTTATGCAGATCTATTTGCGATGATATCTCCTCGGCGCAGAGCCGGGGCTGCGACTGCGACAGGTCAAACACCGCTACTGCAGTCTCATCACAGCTGGTCTCAATCGCAAGGAGATTTTTCACTACTAGGACCTTGGTTGCATCTGCTACGATCTCGGGTGCATCGGCCGCATAGCGACGGATACTGTTGAGTGCCCATCGTGTGTAACCACCCTGCTGTTACCCACTTTACTTTACAGTCTTTAGGAACTTGGCGATCGCTACAAGATCTGAGCGATCTGCTAGGGCATAAAATCCCACTGGGCAGAACTGCCGATCCACCATCCGACCTGATGGAGTCTGACCGGATTGGAGGTAGGATACGATTTGGTCCTCGCTCCATTCGCCAAGCCCAACCTCAGCCGAAGTGGTGAGTCCAGGAGCTACCTTGCTTTCATCACCGATACGAACTGTAGTGCCGCCGCCCAAATACTGCGTCGAGGATAGCACTCCCGCTGGCATATCATGGCAAGATGAGCAGTTAGCTACGTTATCTGCTAGATACTTTCCGTATTCCACGGCAAAGCCACGATTAAGCTGCGGCACATATCCGCGCACCTCACGAGAGCTCTCCCAGAACCCCTTGGTGTTCCGGTCCAGGAACGAAACCTCACGACGGGGCTGCTGCTCTCCCTCCGCTTTAATTGTTCTGAGGTATGTCACGACACTGTTGAGGTCTTGATCAGACATCCAAGCAAAGCCGCGGTGCAACTCATTCGAGATCTGGGTGCCATCAGGGCGAGTACCGGAACGGAATAGCTGCTGCATCTCTGCGGCACTCCACTGCCCCAGCGCGGAATCGGCCTGAGTGATATTGGGCGCCACTACTGGGCCGTAAAGGTCATGAAACACTCGCCCCCCCGATAGTGGGGAGTCAGGGGTGGGGGCCGCACCGTGGCAGAACCCGCATGACGCCAATCCGTTTACGATCGCTTTACCACGTGCCACGACCTCGGGCTTGGCTACCTCGGCCACCGGGTCGGGGGGAACAGTGGAACAGCCTGTTAGGACCACCTGCGCACATACGAGTGCCATACACATGAGTGGTGCGGTAACTATCGCCGCAAGGCGATGAAACGAACGGGAAGAAATAGGGAGAGGCTGCATACAACGGTACGTTATAGTATGCAGCCCCTCGTTTGACAATGCGAGGAAGTCTGGGGGTTTTCCCCAGCCAGTCCAAGCTTCACTACATTCGCCCCTTTTCGCTGCGCCAGCAGCACGCCCCTACTGCCCCCTTGTCGTATGCCCTTAGGAATTAGCCGCCCTAGACTTACGCTGCGGCTCAACAAACTCATGGTAAGATTTAAGCAGTCGCCGTCTCAACATCATCCGAGAGCGATGCAACCGCGATTTTACGGCTGGCACCGAGATATTCAGGATTTTACCCACCTCGCGACTCGAGAGACCATCCACATCACGCAGGATAAAGACCGGCCGATACTCATCTGGAAGCCGTCCAATCGCCTCCTCAAGAGCTTCCGAGAGCTGGTGCTGCTCAGTTACCTTGTCTGCTTCAGTGCAGGAATTAGACTGTCGAGCCAGTGCTCCGTTTAGGATCTGCGGCAACACCTCCTCCACCGAGATGTTGTTGTCGTGTTTGCGTCGACGCAGCTTCATAAAGGACGCGTTGACGGTGACTCGATAGAGCCAGCTTGAGAATGTAGACTTGCCTTCAAATTTAGAAAGCTTTCGATAGACCGTCACAAATACATCCTGCAACACCTCCTCGGCATCCTCTGGGTTGCGAGTGAGCCGTTGTGCAAGACTGTATGCCTTACCGGCATACCTCTGGATGAGCTCCTCGTAGGCCATAATATTGCCCGAGTTAAACTCAGCCACTAACTGCTCATCTGTCTTTTGGTCAACCATACCTCACCTACTCAAAAACAAACCGCACTCGCTAAGAACGGAGGTAATGCGAAAGGCTTGCCAACGGTGGTGGTGGGGCGGAAGGTGCGCGCGCCTTACGTGAGGGAATTTTTGCTATCGCAATCAGCCAGTTATGAGCTGTGAGAAACCCGCACGAGGATTGCGGGGGTGACTTGATACACTACAGGCGTCGTAAATCTGACGGTACGCCAAAGAACTGGCGCCTATGCGAGACTCGCCTGGACTATTTGACGTATAAGTCGCTGATGTAGATTCGGAATTTCACAATTCAGGGTGGGAAGTGGGAAATCCTCTAGTCGGGCTCTCACCCTTTAATATTTTTTACAAAGCACATGCGTAGGTTATGCAGCACATCAGTCATTAGTCGCTGTTCCTCTTGGTCGAGGTTTCCCTTAGTCTTACGATCAAGCATGGCGATGATATCAATCGTCTGACGGGCTCCTTCGACGTCTTTGGGTAGGTCCACTCCCGGTGGCGGCGGCACCTCGCCCATCTGCATCAGCGCTTGGTGGGCGATAGAAAAAATGAACGACCCGAAGGTTATCTCTGCCAGAGCAGTGGTGTGGGAGGTCGCGCCAGCTTCCTCATCCGCTTGTGGGCTGGCGCTCGAATTCGCCCGTCTCGAATCCGCCTGTGAGGATGATCGTGAGGATCCTTCAGAGCGCTCGTTGCCGCTCTCATCAAAACGGCGACGATCCATCACCTTGAATCCATCCTGTTTATCCTCAGCTTTCTTCTCTTCGTTGTGGCCCATAGGACAAAGCCTCATGTAGTTTTACCGTTACTGTAGGGTCGCTGACATATCCCGTCAAGGGGGCGCGCCGCCACCGCCGGACGCTCTTTTCACCGCAGTGAATTTGTTGGATAGTGCTCCGTATGCACCTCCGTATCCTTGGAAGCGGCACATCAACTGGGGTTCCAATCCCTGGTTGCGAGTGCGCCGTCTGCCTCTCACCCGAACCAAAGAACAAGCGCACTCGCACCTCAGCAGCGATCTGCCTGGATGACGGCTCGGCCATTCTCATCGACGCCTCACCCGATCTGCGCCAGCAGTGTCTTAGCCATCAGATAAAACGGGTGTCTGCGGTGCTGTTTACCCATGCTCACGCCGATCACATCCTGGGGATTGATGACCTACGAGCATTTAATTTCATTCAGCGCACTATCATCCCCTGTTACGGCAATGCTGCAACCCTCGCTGAGATAAGTCGATTTTTTTCCTATATCTTTAACCCTGATCCTTTGTACGAGGGGGGTGCGCTGGCTCGACTGAAGTTGCATGAGATCGCTCCATTTGGAGAGGTGAATCTGGGGACAAAGATTCAAAGCTTTGAACTGATGCATGGTCGCACAAATGTGACTGGATTTCGGTTTGGCTCAGTAGCATACGCCACCGATTGCAACTGCATCCCTGAGCGCACGAATGAGCTACTGCGCGGGGTGGATACTCTCGTTATTGATGGGCTTCGGTACGAACCCCACCGCACTCACTTTACGATCCCAGAGGCGATCGATGCGGCGGCTAAAATTGGGGTGCGACGCACTATTCTAATTCACCTCACCCATTCAATTGATCATGAAGCGGTGCAGGCCACCTTGCCGGTAGGCGTGGAGCTCGCATACGACGGGATGAGGATCGATATCGAGTGATCGCTCGAACTCGACCAGTCTTGTGTTGATGAATCAAGGTCCACACCCGATCTGCCAAGGCTCTGATACCCTTTAGCGATACCTTTTAGCGCTATCTGTCGTCAGCTACGGGGCAAAAGAAAGCTTTTTGCAAACTCAAAGTCAGCTGGCACTGTAATCTTTATATTCTCGCGCGCCCCTTCCACTACCTTGACCGGATGAATCGCGGCCACTAATGAAGCATCGTCGGTAGCACCCGGGGTGGCGACATGATGTGCCTGCGATAGTAGATCATACCGAAATGCCTGCGGAGTTTGCACCGCCCACATGCCCGTTCGATCTACCCACCCAGCACAGCTCTTATCGTCGCCAGCGCGCAGCACTGAATCCACAATCGGCACCGCCGCGGTTACAGCCCCGTGCTTAAGCGCCCCTGCAACACACCGAGTGACAACGTCTGGGCTCACAAAACATCGGGCCGCATCGTGGATGAGCACGATATCCGGCGAGGATGGGCTGTAGCGAGCGGCTAAAAAGGCCAGCCCCGCTCGCACAGACTCCTGTCTTGTTGCCCCACCCAACGCGACATCTACATTCGGAT
>JBILUF010000080.1:0-8427 GCA_044371155.1 Bdellovibrionota bacterium | reverse complement strand
TGGCTGATTTTGATCGCAATTTAAAAAATGGTGGGATCTTCCTCTATCCCGCTGACGCTAAGAATCCGCGTGGGAAGCTGCGACTCCTCTACGAGTGTATGCCGCTTGCTTTCATCGCTGAGCAGGCCGGGGCGATGGCAACTGATGGCCAGAGGGCGGTGCTTGATATCACCCCAGGAGATATTCATGAGCGGTGCCCGTTGGTAATCGGGAGCCGACATGAGGTGGAATGGTTTCTTGGCATGCGCGTAGCGTCCAAGAGTTAATCCAATCGCGGCGCATAGGAGCTGAGTTGACTGCCTGGCGCTCGCTAGGGGAGCGCCTCGCAATAAAAGCTGCAAACACAATCAAAACTACAAAGCTCAGCGAGAATTTATACCTTGGGGGTAGCCGTCAAGAACCAGCCGGAGGTAAAAACGACTACCAAACGCAGGGGGAATAAGCGCTGGGGCAATAAGTGCTGAAGCAAATGACGGCCAGGAATTAACACAGAGTAATTTAACGCTGCGGAGCTGGGGCAGCTAGAGAGCGCAGCGCCTTGATTCCGTCCTGTGTTATCACCCAGTGGCGCGAGGTGAAATCACCAGCTGGGTGTGGAGCCACGAGCTTTTGTCCCTCGAGGATATACAAGAATCTTTGAGTCTCGCGCTCGTCTTTGAGCCCTGAGCTCGCCGCAATTTCATCTATCAGAATAGGGCGACTTTCTCCCTGACCTTTGGTCGTGGTGAGGGCTTTGAGGATACTGATTTGGTGTTTGTAGGTATCTGATAACTTTTTCTGTCCGACAGGAGAGGGTGACTTGCTGGTGGTGCCTTCTGAGTTCCCTTGCATTGAAAATCTCCGACGATTCAAAGTGATGAGGTCGTTATCACACCTAGTTACGGACAACACCCACACGGAC
Organism: Bdellovibrionota bacterium; assembly: GCA_044371155.1. GTDB lineage: Bacteria > Bdellovibrionota_C > UBA2361 > UBA2361 > UBA2361 > CAZTER01. Next base: position 7,526 of record JBILUF010000080.1, on the reverse strand, counting down.
GACATCCATTTGGGCAGCCGAGCAAACAGCGGTGCCAGCTGATGCAATCCTGAGAGCAACGAAGTGGCTTTTGGCCTCCGCCAAGATGCCCAACGGGAGCCGATAGACTATCGCAACAGGGGGAATTTATCAATTGCGCTAGCCTGAGGGAGCGCTAGCCTACGCTAGCACGATCGTGAAGGATCGATTAGCCTCATATATGAGGCAAAAGGACTCCTACTCTATTCAGGACACCCATCGAATGTCTTATCTAGCCCTTTAAGGTATTTAAGGTACATAGACTCAGACTCGAAGCGACTTATTCTCAGCCCCGAGAGTGTCGTCCTCTCTACATTTTATCGAGGTTTACTCCCTAGATAATGCACGACAACTCAAGGCTACTTAGCCCTGGTTTATTCGTCGGTACCGTGTATCTCCCCAAGCGCCTGCGCCGCACTCGGAACATCTTTATTCTCATCCTTCAGCGCCTCGATGAGGGCCGGAACCGTCCGCCGGGTCTTTCAAAGCATAATCTTCTCGGTCCCTGGAGCACTACGGTCGGCGCTGCGGCTGCTGAGTACGAGAGAGCCCCACACGGGGTCCTGACGAAGGCAACGAGTGAGTATTCTGCCCCAGCGCTGCGGCGAAATGCCGCAGGGAGTGAGTAGCGCAGTCTATACCGTACAACGAGTTACGGTGCTCTTACTGCTGGCACGGACCTTGTTGCGTGCGGCGGGATGTATACGTGCCGCAGCTGGGAGCGCGCGAAAGCGAAGCTCCAGCACTACCGTCGAAGACAGCTGGAGGATACACCGCTCTATGTGTACCACGGACGGGATGACCTCCCGCGCGTCTTGGAGGAGCGTTGCGAGCCAACCTATGGGGCGCTACGCCATGAGGTGCTTGAGACTTTCGATGAGTATCTTAACTGTGGACTGCTGCAGCACGGAGCTGCGCGAGTGTACTGCGACACCCGTAAGCATTCGCTCTTGGTAGCGTTCTCGTGCAAGAGAAGGGGGCTTTGCCCGTCCTGTAACGCCAAGCGAGCCGTCAAATTCGGGGAGCATCTCTACGACTCAGTCCTTGAGCGTGTGCCGCATCGGCACTGTGGCTTTACGCTCCCCAAACGGCTCCGGGTGTATTTTAGATACGACCGGAGCCTAAGTAATATTCTCTTTCAGGCGGCAGCAACCGCCGTGCAGGCAGTCCGTGGCTCAGATACTCAAACCACCGCGGTCGTCCTCACCCTGCAGACCGCTGGTGAATCCCTGATGCTGCCCCTTCGAGGGGCAGCATCTTGGCGTAGCCAAGTGTGGGGAGGGAGACACTGAATCCCCATCTTCACGGACTACTTGCTGATGGCACCTTCGATGCCGCGGGGAACTTCACCCCGTTTACCGCCATCGACACCGAGCGCATGGCAGAGCACTTACGTGATCGCGTCCTCGCTGAGCTTGTGACGAGGGGGCTCATTACCGACGAAGTCCCCGCGCAGATCCTCTCTCAGGAACACTCGGGCTTTGGTGCTTGGGTCGGGGACCCGTTTACCGAGGAAGGCCGCACCAGGTTCCTTGCCCGCTACATCGAGCGCGGCCCGCTGTCCCTCGAGAAACTCTCCATCACGGATGATATCGTCGCATACTCCACCACTGACGGTACAACTCATGAGTTCGACGCACTGGAGTTCTTGGCGATCGTGTCATGCCATATCCCGAAGCCTTACGAGTCGATTACTCGCTACTATGGGTGGTATTCGTGTAGAGCACGGGGTGAGCGCGCCAAAGCAAAGCCGCCACCAAGTGAGGCGACACGGCTCGAAGAACCAACTACCACCCCATCGGTGAGCTGGGCTACCTGCATGAAGCGTATCTTTGAGATCGACCCCTTGGAGTGCCCACGTTGCAAAGGACAAATGAGAATCATCGCCTTCCTCACCGATTAGCGGGCAATTCTCAAAATCGCCGATTCCCTCCGCATCCCTCGGGCACAGGCTCCGCCGAAGATAGGGCGGACACCGCCGCAAGAGTTTTGCGACGATATTCCACCCGATGATTTCAGCGCCTAGCACCGCGCTTTAGGCTCCCTGCGTCAAAATCTCGTCCTTTGGCACCTCTACTCACCCTTCAACCAAGCCTCGGGCCCCTTACCCCACTGAAAATCACGCGCTGCGCCACTTCCCGGCAATCGCTCACCCAGCTCACTGAAAGGGCCCTCGCCACCAATTCAAACAACTTAAAATAAAAGCTCCGACTCAGTGACATTTGCTCAGTTGGCTCAGTGGGTTAGATCGATTTTCCTAGGCTCTTTTAGCGTCGAATCAGTGCTTTTTGTCAGCGGCCTGCTTCTCCTTTTGAGCGTCGCCGCAAGCAAAGCGTCTACACGCCTTGGGGGTCCAGCCCTAGTTCTATTTCTAGGACTCGGGATGCTTGCCGGATCAGAAGGCCCAGGTGGGATATCGTTTGATAATCCAGGCCTTGCCAAGGCGCTGGGAGTAACCGCCCTAGTCCTCATACTTTTTGCCGGCGGACTGGACACTCATTGGAAATCGATCAAACCGGTATTAGCTCCGGGAATCTCGCTGGCTACAGTTGGAGTGGTTGTTACCGCTGCCTTGGTAGGGCTCTTTTCACACTTTGTGCTGCATTTTCAAATGCACGAGTCACTGCTGCTTGGAGCAATCGTCTCGTCCACGGACGCTGCGGCGGTGTTCGGGGTGCTGCGTGCTCAGAAAATGCGTCTTAGCCCCAAAATGGTCCCGCTATTGGAGCTTGAGTCAGGCAGCAATGATCCAGTGGCAGTATTCCTCACCATCGGCATGGTGCAAATCATCCTTCATCCAGAGTTGGGGGTTTCTCATTTACTCCCCGAGCTTCTCTATGAAATGGCCATGGGAGTTGTGGGAGGCTATTGCATAGCCCGGGCGGCCGCTGAGGTAATAAATCGCGTACACCTCGATTACGATGGACTCTATCCGGTTTTTACTATCGGCATTGCCGCTTTGTCGTACGCCGCAGTTGAGCTGCTTGGAGGCAATGGTTTTCTTTCCTGCTACGTTGCCGGAGTGACGCTGGGAAGCCGACGAGTCATTCACCAAGTGGCGCTTCTGCAATTTCATGAAGCCCTAAGCTGGCTGATGCAAATTGCAATGTTTTTATGCCTTGGTCTCCTGGTCTTTCCCTCAAGACTTGCTCCTGAGGCCTGGGACAGTATTGGCTTAGCCTTCTTTCTCATTTTGGTCGCCCGTCCAATAGCAGTTATGCTTAGCTTGCTGCCGTTTCATGATATTCCATGGAATGAAAAGTTTTTTGTCGGCTGGGTTGGACTGCGAGGGGCCGTGCCGATTGTCTTAGCGACTATACCGCTGACATCTGGAGTGCCTGGGGCCGAGCGAATTTTTAACTCAGTATTCTTTATTGTTCTCCTTTCAGTCCTCGTGCAGGGCGTCAACATCCGCCGCGTAGCTTCTTACCTTGGCGTTATCGAAAAAGAACCTCTGCAAATTGTAGAAAAGCGCATAGCGGCAAGCCTCATCGAGGTTTCTATTCCTAAGACTTCGCATGTCGTGGGCCGCTCCGTAGTCGAACTCGACTTACCGGAGGGAACTCTGCTCGTCCTCGTAAGTCGCGGCAGAGAGAACATCATTCCCCGCGGCGGCACAGTGCTGCAGGCAGACGACAAAATACTGATCCAAAGTCAGAATGGTGAGATGGATAGACTTAAAGAGTTCTTTTCTGCAGCAAAGTAGCAGCACCATTCGCAATAAATCGCTGACGCGCCGTTCTCACGGTGAATGAATCAATAAGAGGCAGCAGCAAAATGAGCGAGAGGACTCCTTAGGCTACGACTCGGCTAAATCTAACGCCCAAGACGCTTCTGGAGAGCCCGCAAACTATCATCATCAAGAATGCCGCACTTATGCATGTCATCAACTCTTGGCTGGCTTAGTCCAGCAGGAACGTAGCAGTCGCCAAAATCACCCAGGAAACGGCTGCTGTCGTCAGAAATAACCCAGCCCCGCTCATTTAAATGGTTATCAATAGTTGCCGCATGCAAATTAATCCCGGGAAAGCGGTCAAGGAGTCTCACTGCAGCCTCAGGGGTTACAAAAAGTCCAAGCACATGAATGCGTTCCTCGACGTAGGCGCGCCCAAGCCCGCTCTTTAACCCTTCAAGCACTCCAATCATAGCATTGGCGGTCCCAATCATTGGATCGCAAACTAGGAAACGGGCACTGCCATCGTCCGGAACCGACAACGCAGATGAATGATAAAATGAAGATTTAAGGGTAACCGGATCTCTACGGGCACCGATATGCATGTATTTAATCTGCTCTGTGCTTGGCGTGCCAGCAAAACAGAGACCAGCTCGCCATACAGGAACGATAACAACCGGATCCTCTCCGCCAAGTCGCGGAAGCACCCTGCTCACAAGCCCTGAAGCAGCCTTTTCAGAGGCCGCTGCGAACTGACGATCAAAGGCAGCTTGTCTTTGGAAAAGCTCAGGATGATCCTCCGGCAAAGCAAAAGCGGGAGGCATAGTGGTTAAGGCATCATAGGAACTATCCTCGAGACCATGATGCACGAAGCGAGCGCTTGCACTGAGCGCCCGACGGCAAGCCTGTCGTTCCTCAGGAGAAAAGGGCTCAAATACATACGTATCCGAAGGCCGCGCGGGCTTTCGAGAAAACAGCGCTTCAATTGGCTGCCCCAAAATTTCCAAGGACCGCGCCCCGCTAGGTGCTGAGAACGGGCTGGGGACTCCTTCGATACTCGGTCCACTATCCGGGCTTCCTGAAGTTATGCCTACATCTGCCATACATTTACTCCAACTGCTGTACGATTCCAGTTACTAGTTGTTCAAAATTCTTCGCAGCCATTTTCCCCGCAGCTAAGACTTCCTCATGCGTTAACGGGTTTGCAAAACTTGAAACCATCATTTGGGAGGAAATGCAGGAAATACCAAGCACTCTCATTCCCATCTGCCGGGCCGCCAACACTTCGGGGATTGTTGATTTCCCAAGGGCGTCAGCGCCAAATTGACCTAAGAGCTTAATCTCCGACTTTGTTTCATAGGAGCACTGCCGATAGAGAACATAGACGCCTTCGTGCAGTTTGATGTCGTGTGCTGCAGCAGTCTCACGGGCAACGCGCTGGAGAACAGCGTCGTAGGGCTCGAACATGTCGTAAAAAAGCGGGCCAAGGTCTGGGCTATAGACGCCTTCACTCGGATCGTCGGAGAAAAGCCCAATGTGGTTGGTGAGCAGCATGAAATCGCCCACTTTGTATGAAGGATTTAAAGCACCGGCTGAATTGGTTACAAATAGAGTGCGCACACCCGCAAAGCCAAGCGCGCGAACGCCAAAAACTACGCGATAGGCCGGATGCCCTTCATACAGATGAACTCTCCCGGCCATAATGGCGATGGGCTTGCCTGCGAGGCGTCCTAAAACCAATTTTCCTGCATGGCCGGAAACCGTTGAAACGGGGAAATGCGGAATATCTTGGTAAGGAATGACTACCGCATCGGACATGCGCGCCAAAAAATCATCAAGCCCGCTGCCAAGAATAAGCAAGGCCCTCGGCGTCTCCTTCATGCGCGACTTAATGTAGTCAGCGGCGGCCTGAAGTTCACTCAAATAGCGTTGTGCTTCGGTCATAAGATCTCCTGCCATCCAGCTACAAGTTGCACTCTTCCGGGAAACTGCGCACACAAATCTTGAATCTCAGCGAAGTGCCGCCACGGACGCACCGCAACTCGCCCAAAACCCGCCTTAAGCATCCAGGAAGCTGCCTCCGGATTGTCCTCGAATCCAACCGCTTTAGCTGGATCCTGCCCCTGCAAAACGTGCGGCCAATACTCTGGATCATGCTTCTTAAACGGCAGGAGATCGCTGCAATAGAGGCGATCGTGAGTAAAAAGATCCGACATGCCGCTGTCGCGCAGCAAAAGTTGCGCTACTGGACTTCTCGAGCCAGTCGCCACTAGCGAACGCGGAAATAGCGGCTGAACTAGCTCCACCAACTCGCGCGCCCCCTCAACGGCACGCGGCTTGATTTCCAACTCAAAACTTCCTTGAGACCAGCGCTTTACTAACCCCATGAAGTGCTGGTTAAAATCCTCGATGCTGCAGCCAAGCGCAGCCGCTCCGCCAGCAAGATCATAAATCCCGCGCATGATTTCCTCTCCGCTGCGGGCCTGAAGTTCTACATGTCTATCCAAAATTGCCTTTGGCTGATTGAATCCGAAGTGCGCGCAGGTGGCAATTTCAAGCGAGATGTACACTGGGGCGGAATCGACCAGTGTCATATCAAGATCAAAGCAAGCGGCGTGGTAGCCCTCGCGGGCGAGATCTCTCAAGAAAGGAGAGCGCTGACGCGGTGTGTCGAATCGACTAGCAGAGCTGTCCAGGGGCAAACCACGCTCAAATTGAGCGTCACTATCTCCCGATATCGAGATGCTGGTCTCTGCACCCATTGGACACTGCGCCTATACTACAAATGCAAGGGGGAGCAGAAATTACCACAACGACGCAGGCTAAGAAAGAAATCGGCATCAACTCATCGTAGCGTTCGTGCTGCGAATATTCTCAATGAGCACAACAAGATGGGCGGGATTGTGGCGCTTTTCAAACAACTTAAAATAAAAGCTCCGACTCAGTGACATTTGCTCAGTCAGCTCAAAGGGTTAAATCGATTTTCTTAAGCACAGGGGATATATAGCTGAATCCGCCATGTCTTTTTTGCGCCAATTTATTCGATTAAGGATAACGGTTGGGATACAATGACCTCTGTTTTGAGCGAAAAAAAACGCATTCTCTGAGTCGAAGGAGTATCTCGATGTTACAGACAACTTCAGGAAACAGGCCGCAGCATGAAAGAAACCACTTTGATTGCAAAATAGAGCTGTCGAATTCTCCCGTAACAGCGGCAGCACTCAGAGAGTTTTCTGATGCGCAGATGCCAAGAACGGGAGTAGGCGAGATGCCGTGGAGCACTCCGCTTTCACCCGAAACGCTGGCAGCTATGGCCGAAGCAGGCAAGGCGCAGCTCGTCACCGCACGGCTGGATATAGTTGCGGAAGGCCTATTCGAAAAACCTATTATCGGAGTGGGCGCGCTTCTCAGCGATAGCGCCTTCGAGCATCCGAGGCTGATTATTGTCGTCGACAAATCTTTCCGTGGCGAGCACATCGGCTCGAGACTGGCACGTGAATTGTTGGCAAGAGTCGAGGCAGGAGAGACTGTTCAGGCCGAGGTGCAAAACGAACCATCGGGTCCGAATGGAAGACCGGCGCATGGATTCTTCAAGCAGCTCGGATTTGCCTGTGCCAATGAGAGTGACCGACGAGCCGAAGTACCTGAATACGTTGGCGGGAGTGTCGTTGGCAAAGCGCTGCGATCATTCGCGCTGTTCTCTTATACCAAGTAGTGACGTCCTCCCCTTAGTCCCCGCTGTTTCTCTCTGGCGATGTATTGAGATCCTCCACTGGGGGATGCCGCACGTACTTGTCTTCGGCTCTGGGGATATTTGATTATGATGGAAACAAAT
>JBILUF010000079.1:0-8474 GCA_044371155.1 Bdellovibrionota bacterium | reverse complement strand
GAAATCCCGCTCGTCATGGGCTGGAACACCCATTACCACACCGGTGCCAAATGACATTAAGACGTAATCCGCCACAAAGATCGGCACCGGCTTACCGTTAATCGGATTGATCGCATACGATCCAGAGAATACGCCGGTCTTCTTTCGCGTCTCGAGGGTGCGCGCGAAGTCACTCAAGCGCCTGGCATCATCGAGGTATTTCCCTACAGCAGCTTGCTGCGCCTCAGAAGTGAGCGCAGGCACCAGCGGATGTTCAGGGGAGATCACAACAAAAGTCACCCCAAAGAGGGTATCTGGCCGGGTAGTAAACGCACGCACCACCTCCGAAGCACCTTTGACGGCAAACGCTATCTCAGCACCGCGACGCTTGCCGATCCAGTTACGTTGCTGCTCCTTAATCGCCTCAGGCCAATCAAGCTCCTCTAGCTCAGACAGCAATCTCTGAGAGTATTTTGTAATACGCAAAATCCACTGGCGCATCGGCTGGCGGATTACCTCATGGTTGCCACGCTCAGAGCGGCCATCAATCACCTCTTCATTCGCAAGCACGGTTCCGAGCGCAGGACACCAATTCACAAGCGCATCGGCGAGGTATGCCAAGCGATATTCCGCTTGGTAGCTCTGCACCGCTAGCGCGCCCTTGGACTGGATCTCTGCCGGGATTAGTAACTCAGCGATGGGCCGAGCACGCTGCTGCTCTTCATCAAACCAAGAGTTGTATAGTTTAAGGAAAATCCATTGAGTCCAGTGGTAGTAATCAGCGGTACAGGTGGCGAGCTCTCGGTCCCAATCATACGAGAACCCGATTGACTGCATCTGCTTGGTGAACGTCTCGCAACTTTTAAAAGTAATGATTGATGGATGCTCACCAGTGTTGACTGCGTGCTGCTCAGCGGGCAGGCCGAAAGCGTCATATCCCATCGGGTGAAGCACTGAGTACCCCTGATGGCGTTTAAAGCGGGAGTAAATATCGGTGGCGGTGTAGCCAAGCGGATGACCGATGTGTAGCCCCGAGCCCGACGGATACGGGAACATATCGAGGCAGTACAGTTTTTTTGCGCCGGGTTTGCTGGGAGTTTTAAAGGTCTTATTAGTCAGCCAATAGCTCTGCCATTTAGCTTCTATAGTGCCTGGTTCGTACTCTGCCACAGCGTTACCTCGTAAGTGGATTCTCAAAGAGCGCTAGAAAGGAATGCGCACTATACCCGATCCAAAAACCAATGCAACAGATTGTAACTGTTACGTTTTTAGCCACCACCGCGCACCTCCACGGCGTCACAGCGCCACCACACAGGCGACCCAGCGCCACCCACCACACAAGCCCCGCTCGCTTGCTATTCCCTCTTATTTCCTGTACTTAACCATCCCGCGGCAGAGAGGTATAACCCCCCTTTGCCCGACACTCCTGTTGGGGTTGTAGCTCAGTTGGTTAGAGCGCTCGCCTGTCACGCGAGAGGTCGCGGGTTCGAGTCCCGTCAGCCCCGTAATTGTTATCCCTCCGGGGGTTTTCGCCTCCGCGAAAAGAGTTATCCCTGTTATTATCCCTCCGGGGGTTTTCGGCTCCGCGAAAAGAGTTATCCCTGCGGGAAAAAACCTCATCCTGACGGGACTGTTTGAGCTAACCGCCGCCGTTGTACAGTAAGATTAGACTCTGCAGAGGCACCCGTGCGCATGCGAGGCTTTTTGAGGATCTAGTCCGTTCTATCCCAAGAGAGACTACCTTGGTTACAACTGCCAGTTACAACGAACGCCTTTTCTCAAAGGGGATACGAGGCTGGTTGCATTATGCCCGGTTCCACTGGGCTACCTCTGCACTAGCCGAAAGCTCTAGCGATTCATCTGTGGTTGAGCTCGGCTGCTTTGACGGAAAAGTTCTTGAGTTCATGCCGTTCCTTCCCAAACGCTACGTGGGATTTGATGCCAATTGGGAGGGAGGACTTGAACTCGCGCGAACGAAGTGGATAGATTATCCAAATTTTGAGTTTAAGATCTGCTCATCTCCAACTGAATTTAATTCAGTAATCGAGCGATTCGACATTGGTATCTGCATGGAAACCCTCGAGCATCTTCCGGAGCTCGATCTTGAGCGGTATCTCGAGGCACTCGCCTCGATGGTAGATAAGAAGGTATTGATTACTGTGCCTAATGAGACGGGGCTCGTCTTTTTAGCTAAGCGGATAGCGAAACGACTCTGCGGCCACCGCGATGACAACTATACTGCTGTCGATATTTTCTGGCTAACAATCGGACGGGTGGATAAAGTCTGTCGCGATCAGCATAAGGGGTTTAGTTGGAAGGGCTTACTCAAGAAGTTAGACTCTAAGCTGCAGGTGACTCGGATTGAGGGTCGTCCCTTTCGTTGGCTTCCACCCAGTCTTAATCTGACGATTTGTATTGTGGCCACCCCACATAGTCCGACCGAAGGGGGCTTTCACGAAACCAACAACTAAAATGTGGCGGGTCGGAGCACCATGAATCATCTCTTGAAAAATCCCTGATTTTGCGCATTTTTCTGATGTTGGACTCCTCGCTTATTGTTGGTCTCGCAGAGCGAGGCTCGTCGTGCGACACCGGCGAATATTACTCGGTCTCATTACTAGACCTAACCCTCTTGATTGACTAGGATGCGGTTATGCTCTCATTCGCACTCCAGTCTCACATCACATCGAACGACCAGTCCGCGCGCAGCGCGCCCCCGTCAGCCAGCGCTGCGAGATGAGCGAGGGAATCACCATGAACTCTGCGGACAAGGCAGGCAAGAACTACTGGGATGACAACTGGTCGACAGGCGAGCTTCCGAAGCCATTCGATCCAAATGATCAGACTCTGAATAACTATGTCAACCTACAGCTCCATAAGTTTTTTAAAGAGCTTTTAAACAGTCGAAGTGGATTCGATGTCCTAGAGGTGGGATGCGCGAACTCAATCTGGCCGATCTATTTTCACCGATATTTTAAAGCGAATACCTACGGCCTCGACTATTCGGAAGTCGGCTGCGAGAGGAGTCGCGCCCTGTTACAGCACCACGGCATCCCATGCGACATCCGCTGCGGGGATCTTTTTAGCCCGCCGGAGGATTTAACCGCGCGATTCGATCTTGTCGTCTCGTTTGGAGTTGTCGAGCATTTTGAACACACCGCTGGATGCCTAAGGGCACTCTCGGCCTTCGTGAAGTCGGGAGGCCTACTCGTCACTATAATTCCTAACATGGTCGGGATAGTTGGCCGTCTGCAGCAACTCCTCGACAGATCGGTATACGAGGTGCACATCCCTCTTTCCCGCGAGGATCTTGCACAGGCACATATCGAGGCCAACTTAAACCTGAAAAGTTGCGCTTATTTTCTGCCGATGAATTTGAGCGCGGTTAACTCAGGGGCGTTTGCAACCCATCCGCTCAACCCCATTTTACGGCGATTGCTCTCGGCCATCTCGAAATGCGTGTGGGGCATCGAGAGATATGGCCTGCGGGTGCCGCCGAATCGAATCACATCGCCCTACATACTTGCGGTTGCCAGCTGTTAGGCGGCTTCCCTTATCCAGGCCATATTCCCGGAAAGATCGAGGGGCAATGTGCTATTCCAAATCCCCCTGTCGCATTAAGGAGTGATAGGCCTGCTCGGAGAGATTCAGCAGATTTTCTAAGCTAAAATTTTTTTCGATCCGCTGTCGTGCAAGGTGCCCACGCTTAATTCGTATCTCTTCTGACTCAGCAAGAAACTTAACAATCGCGTCAGCAAGAGCTTGGGGCGCATTCGGTGGCACAACTAGGCTGCTATCGCCCACGATGAGTGCCGAGTCACCAACATCCGAGACTATACACGGGATACCAGATGCCATCGCCTCCCCAATTGAATTTGAAAAGCCCTCACCAAAGATTGAACTTGAAACCACCACATCGAACATCGGGAGCACCTCCGCTGTATTGTGACAGTCCCGAATCATCGTGAGAGCATGATCCAACCGCCTATTCGTGAGCATCGTGGTTATCTCCTGAACAAACCCCTCTGGTCCATTTCCTACAAATACGGCGCGGGCCTCTGGCAAGACCCTCAGAACCGCTTCGAACGCCTCAACAAACACCGCGTGGCCCTTCATAGGATCTAGGCGCGCAACAACACCAATAATGAATTGATGACTATCAAATCTAAACTTCTCGCGAAGTCGCTCTCGCTCGGATTCTCTTGGCCTAAACCGCTCGATATCGATCCCGTTTGGAATGACAACCGACTTTTCTTTTGGGAATCCGCGATCAAGCATCAGCTGATGCCCTTGGATTGAATTGGCAACTATAAGCGCTGGACACCAACTGAGCTTCGCCGCACATAGTTCAAGGACAGCGGCTGTCACGCCATAAGCGTACCGGGAATAGTCCATACTGGATGCGCGCACCCCCCATACGATCCGACACCTCAAGCCCCAGCTGGCCAGCACCGCCACTACATTTGATGTCGGCATGAACGAATGGAGAATATCTGGGCGCAGCTCCTTTACTAGGGAGCGTAGTCGATACAGGAAACGCACCAAGTCCCAGCGTCCCTGCTTGCGCAAGCAATGCCGATTTACGGCGCTTGCGACCTCTGATTCGAGCTCATCCCCTGGATAAAATGTTGCAAGATGTACCTCATGCCCCCGCGCCGCTAGCCCATTGGCGAGATTTACGATCTGGCGTTCGGCACCGCCGCGGCTGAGGGAGCGGATAAGGAATAGAATTCTCATCGATGCACTCTCGAGCGAGATAGCAGGGATACCCACATTGATAGGATCGACTCCATGTCATAGCGCCGTCGCACCTCTTTAGAAGCGCTGGCTAACTCTGCTTTTAAACCAGTGTCGGTCATTAGCCGCTCAAGCGCCTCGGCAAACAGCTCAGGTCGGTTTGGCGGCACTAGCAGAGCGGCTTTGCCATCTAGTGACATCTCACGGGGCCCATGCGCACAATCGCTAGCAACACTAGGGATTCCTAGAGCGAGCGCCTCCAGTAGCGAATTGGGAAATCCCTCATGTTTAGACGGTAGAGCAAAGATGTCGGCTCCTCTGAGCTCCTCCCATGGGGCAGTCGTTATTCCTGGCAAATGCACTGCTGATTTGAGTCCTGCCCTTTCAATCCACTCCTCTAGCTCCTTCCGTTGTGGCCCCTCCCCAAAAATCCAAAGCTCAGCCTCGGGATGTCGCGGGGCGATGAGTGCAAATGCCTTAACAAGGGTTACAAAACCCTTCTCCTCCGAAAGTCGACCTAGCGCCACGACCTTCTTTCCAGTCCTAGATCCGGAGGGTGGTGGTAGTGTTAGGATAGCCGGGTCAATTGGGTTTGGAATTACGACTATCCGCCGCATGAGTGGCCACCTTTGGAATGTCGAGGCAGCGCGATCCGTTTGAGCCACGAGGCTAAACGCCATTGGATATGTCAGCTTCCGAAGTAGACGCCAGATCCAAGGAAGGCCCTGACTACCCAACTCCGGATTGCCTCGTTCCGATACGATCACCTTGGCGTGGCACCCGATTGTGGCAAGCAGTACCGAGACGTTTGTCCGGTCCAGGAACGACACGATGGCATCCGGGGCAAAGGCATCGATGGTTCGACGCAACGCCCGTATTCTAAGGAGATTCTCTCGGATAGGGCGCGGAAGGATTCCGCAACCTCGAATTGGAGCTGATGGCAGCGCTAACGAAACAACCGGCGCACTGATTTGCCAATGTGCTTGGGACGAGGGAGAAAGAGGTAATAAACCAACGGTGTAGTCACGCTCACACAGCGAACTAGCAAGCAGACTAATCACCCGCTCCGCACCGCCACAGCCTAATGATGAAATGATAAAGAGGATTTTTCTCACGACACCGCTCTAGATTACCCCTCGGCCCTCATCAGGGACAAGACTTAAATCGGCCGGCTAAGCTGCGGGGGTTCTAGGGGGTCCATTCAAGCTAGGGTCGAAGGCAGCCGAACGCAGCCCATTGTTAAAACTACTCCTAGGCCCCCCTTAGCCGACAGCGTCAGTTGCGCTGAATCCTAGACTACTAGCAGCAGTAAATCTTGGTAGCCCTTAGGCATGCACCAAGTTTGCACGGTCTAAGGAACAATCGGGCACACAAGATCTCGAATCGATCGCACTTAGCGCGACGGGGTAGTGCATGGCACATACGGCTATACGCTCACCAAGTAGCGTCCGGGAAAAATCTGGGCTAAGCTCTGAACCTAATCTTAGCGCTGCGCACAGCGCAACTTTAGTTCACTTGCCACGTCATGGGTTTACTGCGAGCAACAACGATCTTCCCGGTTCTCGTGACGGTAGCGCTTTTTATGAACCTACCGTCGTATTTATTCTCACTCGACGACGCAAGCACAACTCCGGCAATATATGTCCAGCTTCTTGCAGGACTCGGTCTTTGCAGCTTTCTCTTTCGACCAGCGGAGCTTACCAGATTGGTGATGTCCCCAGTTGTCCTATGGATTGTATTCTATCTGAGCTTATCCGCAGTTTATTTATTCGCGAGCGACGGCGATCCGATTGCAACTCGCGTCTTTAAAGATCGCCTGAGGGACTGCGTAGTGCTTTGGCTTGCTTTTAGTACCTTTGCAAGATCCGAGCGGGCTCTTCGTATTGGTGTTATATGCACGATAGTCTGCACCCTAATTGGCAGCTCCCTCAATCTCGTTGACTTTCTTTGGCCTGGAACAGTCATTCCGGTCTGGCATGAGGTATACAACCCAGGTAGAGGGGCAGCCTTATATCTCAATCCGAATAGCGCCGGCTCGGCCCTTTTGTTTGGCCTAATTATTGGGCTTTTTTACCTTCCGGTGCGGGTGCGGGCTCTGTTCCTATCGCTGGCTGGAATGGGAGTTCTGGTTACTTTCTCCCGAGCCTCGATCCTGTTCCTGGCCTTTCTACTCCTGATTGAGGTCCCATTAAAGCGGATTGTTCCCGCTCGACAGTATATTGGCATCATCGGAATCATTTGTACCCTCGGAGTGTTTGTATCAGTCGTCGAAATTGTTTCGACTGTATCGGCAGGGCGCGGCTTAAATGAGACGAATATAAATCAGCGAATCGAATGGTTTCTCTCGGGTGGGAAGGAGCGAGATCGCAGCGGAGAAGAGAGGTTAGCTGTCGCCGAAGCTGCATGGCGTAGCTTCGAGGATGCTCCTCTTTTTGGTCAAGGCTTGGCAGAGCGAGCGTTTCTCCTGAGCGGAAGTGGATCACATAACATGTATCTCCAGCACCTAGCCCAGCACGGCCTCTTGGGATTATTGATTTATATACCTTTAGTTTTGATTGTCTGTAAGGGGCTACCCGGGTTCCTACGCTCCTCAAGCTTAGGCCTTCTGCTTTTTATGGCACTCTTTTCACACAACCAGCTTGATAGCTACCCTGCACTCTTCACATTTGGTCTCCTTGGCGCTTACAGTTTTCGCCAACGGCATGGGGCGACCGAACGTTTGACCGAGTCAGCCTAGCCGGATAGCCTAAGCAACCAGCTGGCACACGTTTGTTAGCCGCCCTCACTTACCCTCGAAGGGTTTGGCTCTTGCGAACTGGGCGCAGAGATAGCCCCCTCCTCTGGAAATCTTGGCAATGGAGCCTCTCGTCGCACCTCATACGTCACGGCATCTCCTTTTCGAACAGCGATAATCTGCTGCCCTGGGGCAAACGCACCCCGAAGCTCCGCCTCCACAAAGGAGTCTTCTATCAGGGACTGTATGGCCCGCCGCAGAGGACGCGCACCAAATTCCTTACTGTATCCCTTTTCAATAATCAGCTTCTCCACATCGGGATCGATCGTTAGTGAATACCCTTTCGACTCCACCCGGGAAATCAACCCCTTAAGCTCTCGCTTGGCGATCTTTGAGATGCCCTCTTGAGAAAACGGATTAAAGTGCAGCACCTCATCTATGCGACCCAGGAGCTCTGGTCGGAAAAAGCCTTCCACGGCAGCCATAACAATCTTCCGGTTTGTCTCCCGATTTTTAGAGATGTCATCCCTACGCGCCAGCCCAAACGCACTGCGACTTATCTCCTCTGCGCCCAGGTTTGAGGTCATAGCAAATACAACGTTTTTGCAATTCACCTTCCTACCATGCCCATCTGTGATCCGTCCCTCCTCTAGAATCTGCAACAGCAAAAGCTGCACATCTGGGTGCGCTTTTTCAATCTCATCTAAAAGCACCACACAGTAGGGCTGCCGTCGAATTCGCTCGGTTAGCTGGCCCCCTTCCTCATATCCAACATATCCTGGCGGCGCCCCTACAAGTCGCGCTACTGAGTGTTGCTCCATGTACTCAGACATATCGAAGGCGATCAGCGCATCTTCGGTACCAAAAAGCTCCTTCGCAACCATCTTCATGAGATGAGTTTTGCCGAGTCCAGTTTGCCCGACTAACAGAAAACTACCAGCTGGTCGATTAGGATCCCGAAGCCCGGTGCGGTCGCGTCGCAGCGCTCGGCAGATTGCCGAGACCGCATCTGACTGCTCAATTA
>JBILUF010000078.1:0-8492 GCA_044371155.1 Bdellovibrionota bacterium | reverse complement strand
GTTTGAGCGACGCCCTATTCCCCTCGGTTCCAACCAATACAAGGTACACATCCTCTCGAGCAGAGGTTCTCAAATCAATCTCTGATGTAGTCTCGTTATTTCTACGATAGTGCCGAAGCTCCGGATGCATCTCGGCGATAAACTTTCCAGTAGCTTTATCTTGCACCGCGACCGCGGCATAAAATCGATCATAATTCGGCAAAGGCTCCGAGTCTAAACTTGTCAAGGTAAGCTTGAATCGTCCTACGTCGTAGCTCTCACCCGTTGTTAGCGAGAAATCTCGCTCCACCTTGTGAGCCATTGACGCGGTGATTCCTATCGTCATCACCAATACCCCAAGATGCACCAAGTATCCTGCGTACCTATCGCGGTGACGACGGAAAAGGGTCGATACCCCGCCAACGACCGCGCCAGCTCCGCCGCCTGCTAGTCGCTGAGCCCGCACACCACGATGGAACTCGCCCATGATGGTCATAAAAACGAACCAACACAGCGAATATGAGAGGATTGGATAAAATCCCTCGACCCCCGCCCATAACAGCAGACAGCCAAGTGCCGCTGCGGTGATACTCGGTAGGATGAAGGTTCTGCCAATGCTGGCAAAGCTAGCCTTACGCCAAGCGATCAAAGGGCCGACTCCCATCAGGAAGATTAGGAACAAAAATAGCGGCACATTGATGGCGTTAAAGAAGGGGATTCCAACAGTCTGCTTCTGGCCAGTTATGGCTTCCGACAGCACCGGGAACATCACCCCCCAAAGTGTGGCAAAACAGATCGCCAGGAATACTAAGTTGTTGAGCAGAAATGCAGCCTCGCGAGAGAGATAGCTTTCAATCTTGCGCTCGCTCGACAGCTCCTGCTTTCGTAAAACAGTCAGCCCTACCGCGACAACAAAGATTATTCCCAGGTAAACAAGGAAGACCCAGCCCACATCAGTTGAGGCAAATGCATGAACGCTCTGCACCACCCCCGAACGGGTAAGAAACGTTCCGAAGACTGTCAGCATATAGGTGGAAATTATGAGCCACACATTCCATCCCTTGAGCATATCTTTTCGCTCCTGCACCATCACGGAGTGCAGATAGGCGCTGCCGGTCAACCAGGGCAGAAAAGAGGCATTCTCGACCGGATCCCAGGCCCAGAATCCGCCCCAGCCCAAAACAGCATAGGCCCAATGCCCTCCCAGTACGATTCCGATAGTTAAGAATCCCCAAGCAACCAGCGTCCAGCGACGGGTCAGCCGCAGCCATTCATTCGAAAGGTACCCCGAAAGAAGCGCTCCAATACAAAACGCAAACGGTACACTAAAGCCTGTAAACCCGGCGTACAACATCGGTGGATGAATCGCCATGAAGGGATCCTGCAACAGCGGATTAAGTCCATTGCCATCCGGTGGGATGAAAGGAGCACGGATGTGTCGAAATGGATTGGTAACCCAGGCTGTTATCGAAAGGAAAAATAACGAGGAGGAGTTGCAGACTCCCAGCACCCAGGGCATCAGCACTCGAGGGCCAGAGTGACTCTTTAGCGCTACGGCCGCGCCGCAGACCGCCAGAAAGAAGCACCATAGCAGCATGGACCCATCCATACCGCCCCAAATCGCCGTGAACTTGTAGATCTCTGGCATCGTACGGTTAGAGAACTGCCAGACATACTGATTGGTATAGTCATCAGCTAGAAATAGATAGCCAAGGGTGAAAAACGCGATCCCTGATGCCACAGCCACCAAAATTGTGGCGCGGACGGTGGTCTCAAACCACTGTGCGCTGCGCTTTCTTCCCGCATAAAATCCGGTGCACATTCCGGCCAAGGACAAGCCCCAGGCCACCCACATCGCAAAATGCCCAAGCTCATTCATCTACTACATCCTCTACTTTGCTACGGTCGAAGCGCCCTCATAGGCACCAGCAGCCCCACCGGCTGAAAGATATTTTTTCTCTGGATCGGGCGCCTCGTACTTCGATGGACACTGCGTCATCAAACTACTTGCCCTCACAACCCCCTCGGAATACTCCCCGTCGATCAAGACATCCCTGCCGGGAGCGAAAAGGTCTGGCCTTACTCCTTCGTATACCACCGGCACCGAGCCACGCTCTGGGTGCTTGGGATCCTCCACGGAGAACTCGAGACGAATCTCGGGGGAGGTCAGGTAGGTTATCTCCTTATCGGCAACCCGCCCTGCAACCCGAAGCCTCGGCACCGTGGAGTCAGCTCCTTTCGCAATTAATTCAGAGGGG
This sequence comes from Bdellovibrionota bacterium, assembly GCA_044371155.1. Lineage (GTDB taxonomy): Bacteria > Bdellovibrionota_C > UBA2361 > UBA2361 > UBA2361 > CAZTER01. The sequence goes on along the minus strand of JBILUF010000078.1, from coordinate 6,255 downwards.
ACAACCATCAAGGCCGCGCCAGCGCGAGTGGCCTGGAAGATCATCAGACCGCCTACCACAATAAATGCCAATACTAATGTAAAAAACTTCCGATTCATCTATGGACCGCCTACGGGATTACTCTCTCGTTTTTTCTGAAATCCGGCAAAAATTCAGCCCCTGACTATAACGCAACCATGATCAAACGGAAATCGTAAGGGATAGGTAAAATAAATCCCAACCAGCTGAATAAGCTAGCTCAAATGTCGCACAAACATGGAACATCCAGGCTAGTAAGTACATGGATGCACTTGCGAAATCGGAGCTTTCGACTTCGCTGAGTCTTAGATTAGACAAGTCAGCGTAGGGCCACCGCGCGCTGCTAATTAGAGCTGCACTACTGGTGACTAGCTTATTTTTAGCGCTCTGGAATTTCCAGTAGTTTTTTAGCCGAAACAATCTGATCGGAGATATGCCCACTCACCCACGCGGCGTCCCACCACTCCCGGGGATCCACCGGTACTCCCTGAACGCGAAGCTCAAAATAGACCTGATTGGCCCGAGCAAACCCGGTCCTCCCTGCTACGCCAATCATCTGACCAGCTCGTACTAAGGTACCCGGCATCACGGCGCTGGTCTCAAGCCTGCCATACACCGAGACCAGCCCAAACCCATGATCAATTCCTAGTACATTCCCATAGGTGCCAAGGTTCTCACTGAAAAGCACCTTGCCGTCCGCAGCCGATACCACCGATGCCCCCTTGGGCATTAGTATATCGAATCCAAGCTGCCGCGCCGTTCCCAACACCTTGGCACCATTCCGGTAGGAAAGCATATCTCCAAAGGATGCGTTAATAGCACCGGACTGCTGTACAAATGAACCACCCCAATTAGGCATCGCTTTGCCGGTTCTTCGCAGTAGTGAGGTAAGCTTCTGCTCACTCAAAACACGGAGAAAACTATTAACTAGGCTAAAGTCACTCATCTCGCGATCGCTGGCCTCTCCTTCTACTGCCACCTCACCTGAGCGACCCATGGCAGAAGCAAAGCTCGTGATTTCCTCTCGATTTTCGAGTGCCATCGCGGCAATCGGCCCACGCAGAAACTCCTCCGTGACCGGCACGACCTGCGTGCGCTCCGCGCGCGGTAAAATGCGATTGGGGAAGGAGGCTGAGGTGGCGTTCCCCACAGCATCTTGTGCAAAGAGCCGCACCACCGGGGATGACTCAGCAGCGCGGATATCAATCGCATACAACACAGCGTAAATATTCGGATCTGCGAATGCAGGATCAAGCTCTCGAGCAGGAAAGGCTAGAAATGTTTGATTTCCAACCCGCACTCCGCACGCCGCCAGCGCAGCATCGGTTGCGCGGAACACTGCAAGCTGACTGCCGCCTCGCCGCGCATTGTGCATGATAGTAACCGGCTCGACCCGCGGCTTACGAAAATCCACATTCATCTCTATAGTTTTCTCTGCGCTATTGCTCCAAAAGCTTCGGTCAAACGCCTTGATCTCAAGCCGCAACGGGCCCTCATCAAGTCCGCTTTTTTCCCCTAGAAAATCAATTGAGATATCAGCTTTTGGGTCTCCCTTCAGCGAGCGGCGCAGCAACTCCCGGGAGCCGCTCCTTTGATACATCCGCACCACTACCTCATCGAGCCCAGTGCCTAAATCGGTGACAGTAAACACCATCGACACAGGTGAAATACCGATCCCGCGCGGCTGCTGGTCATCGATGGCTATCTGTGGCAGGCCGCGTTCAAAATATCTACTAAAAACGACCTTCCAACCTTTCAGCGCCACCAGCATTAACGCCACTGCGCCGATCAAAAGAAAAAGGAAGAGGAGGACCCGAAACGCGCCACGCTGCCGATAAGACAACTGGCTCGACACAGAAGCTATACGCTGATCTTGTTTCTTCATAGAGAGGGCCCTAGAGCTTTAGCTCGTGTAGCATATCGAGTCCAATTCTTTGCACAAGGAATTCCTTTAGACGCTCACGCAGTCGGGTCTCGATCTGACGCACACGCTCCCTGCTGACATTTAGCTTCTCTGAGATATCCTGCAAGGTGGCCTTTTCCTCTCCTAGCATGCGCTCCCGAAAGATAATCCTCTCTTTCTCCGAGAGTGTGGCAGCAAACTGCTCAAAGCTCTGGTGAATCAGATCCCGCACCTGCTTATCCCCCAGCCGCTCCTCCACCGAAAGCTCTGCGCTCGGCAGCAGGCCATGCATACTGTGTTCGGAATCATCAAGCAGTGGTGCATCTACGCTCAGTTCCGATGCGCCAAGACGCTGCTCCATCTCAATGACCTCTTCCTCTTTGACATTGAGCTTTTCGGCCAGCAATTTAGGAGCTGGGGTAAACCCCTCACGCTCTAGCTTCTCTTTCTCTTTGCGCAGATTAAAGAAGAGCTTTCGTTGGGCCTGGGTTGTGCCGATCTTCACCATTCGCCAGTTAGCGATAATATGGCGGATAACATAGGCTCGGACCCACCATACGGCATACGAAGGGAATCGCACTCCACGATACGGATCAAAGTTCTTAACTGCCTCAATCAGTCCTATATTTCCCTCCTGTATCAGGTCCAGGAGGTTTCGTGCGGCTCGCTCATACTCGCGAGCAATCTTGATAACAAGCCAAAGATTACTTACGACCAGCTTATAACCAGCCTCCCTATCCTGACTGGTAAAATACCGCAGAGCTAACTCGTGCTCCTCTTCCTTAGTTAGCGGGGGATTCCTGCCTGCCTCACGGAGATATGCAGAGAGGGGGTCGTAGGGGACGATGTCACGCGAGCGCGGGGTGGCTCGGGCTGCGCGAGGCTCCGAGGCCTCCGCTGTAGGATCCTCCACGCCTTCATCAGCGATTACTTCCGGCTCAACTTCTGCAGCAAAATCTTCGGTATCGGCTGGCAAGACCTCGATGCCATCGACGTTGCGGGGCTCTTGATCTGCCTCTCCTCCATCAGCCTCCCCCGCCACAACCTCAACAACGGGCGGCTCTTCAGGCGCTGCCTGGGCCGATTTTGGCCGACTCTTCGAGGGATGTTTACGGTTCGAGTTCGCCACTGGAGTTAATCCTCTGCGCCAAGGGTAGCAATAAAAATGTAGGAAATACAGTGGGGTAGGCATATCTGGCCAACCCCAACCGGAAGGGCAAATTTTGTCACCGCGGAAAGCTTTGCGCCCAGAAGTTTCAAGTTATTAGCTCAAGCTGCCGAAAAAAAGCTGGGTAGCCGTAAATTGGCGGTGCGCTTAAGGCAGGGGAATTCACGGAGACCACATGGGCTGGAAGTTCAACTACATGGCCCTCGTGGTGAATGCGTTTCACTCTAAGTTGATGCGACGCACTGAGCGTCATCAGCCCCTAGACAAGGGCTGGGCGACAGGCGTTGCCCGTGGATCCGCGTGCAAGGATAAAAGGCGGAGAGAACAGGTATGAAGCTCTATCTCTGGGAAGGTCGGGATCAGGATGGGGCGGTGCTATCCGGGGAGATAGAGGCACCGGACGTACAGACCGTTTTTAACCGGCTCCGTAGCCAGCAGATTACCCCCAGCGTAAGGAAAATCCGACCCAAAGGCTCCGGGCTGAATCGGGAGCTTCGCGTACCCAGCTTACGGCCGCCAGTCAAAGATCGGGAAATTGTTATCTTCACCCGCCAGCTCGCCACGATGATCGATGCTGGACTACCGATTATTCAAGCGCTCGACATCCTATCCCGACAAGGCGAGAACAGCGCTTTTCGAAACACCCTACGGGCGGTGCGAGCGCATGTCGAAGGGGGAGGAACACTTGCCGATGGGCTTGCAAAGCACCCAAAGGTCTTTAACGAACTTTTCTGCAACATGATTGCAGCTGGTGAGCGTGGTGGAAGCCTAGACAGCATCCTCCGACGGCTCACTATCCATCTAGAGAAAGGGTTAAAGCTTACCCGCGAGATCAAAACAGCTCTTATCTATCCCGCAGTCGTACTTAGCGCGACAGCTCTAATCACAGTTACGCTTCTCATGTTTGTCGTGCCGATCTTCGCCGACCTATTTGCCGAATTTGGAGCAACACTCCCCCTACCCACTCAGATAGTTATCTCTATCTCGGAGTTCTTGGGGCACCACCTCTTCAGTATTACTGCTGCCTCACTCGTTGCAGGATTGCTCCTGGTGAAGCTACAGCGCACCCCCGGAGGAAAAGCGACCATAGAACGGCTACTTCTTAAACTCCCCGTTGTGGGAGCGATCCTTCGCGCAGTGGCCCTTGCAAGATTCACGCGCACCCTAGGAATTACCATCGCCTCTGGTGTGCCTATCGTCGAAGCGCTCTGGATCTGTGGCCGCACCGCAGGAAACTCCGTTGTGACAAGTGCAGTGCAGCGCGTTCAAGATGCAGTCTGTGAGGGCAAATCGATGGTCGAGCCGATGCAGGTCGAGCCCGTCTTCCCTCCGTTGATGATCGAAATGATACGAATAGGGGAGTCAACTGGATCGCTCGATGCGATCCTTCAAAAACTTGCCGACCTTTATGAGGATGATGTCGACAACGCCGTAGCGAGCCTAAAGCAACTAATCGAGCCGGTGCTAGTGCTGCTACTTGGGATAATCGTCGGTGTACTTGCCATATCGCTCTACCTACCGGTTTTAAAGTTAGGGTCAGTGGTGGAATGACGAATACCCCTCCTGCAGCTCTCCCAAAGTTTGGAAGCTATCGATTTGGCGAGCACGGCGAGCTTCATGAAATATAAGAGCTAGGGTGCCACGGTAAAAGTTTAAAAAGAGGTTCTATGAGTGATATCACCACCAACGAGCAGCAAGCACCGGAGCCGTCTACCGATTTTTGGCGGCGTAAAGCGTACTGGCACCAAGGCTTGCGCTGTCTCTACCTTGGCGCTGCGTTGATGGTGACTATCACCAATTGGTCTCTGTCATCACTGCATACAGCAACGACCACCACCATACTTTTATCACCCATAGTAGCTCTATCCGTATTCTGCTCCGTGTTGATTGCAGATTTCATCACACAGCACAGATCGTGGGCCAACTCGTGGAGGCATCTGCTGCAGGTGATGGTAAGTTTCTACCTCATCTCAACGGTGGTTTTTATCTCTGGTGGACCACATAGCCCGCTAGTTTTTCTCTATCTACCGATAGTAGCTGAAGCCTCGATCCTAAGCGCCCGCACATGGGCGCTCGGTATCTCCACTGCAATCATTGCCTCTCTCTACGGCATGGCTGCATGGGGCGACTACTCCCTATTTTGGAGCCAGCTTCCTCTCGATAACGCAGCTGCTCCTATTGTCGCCTCAGCACTAGTCCCAATTTTGGTACTAGCTATAGCCCTAGTCTTCACTGCTTACGGCGCCGCCTCGCTAAAGCGCGCCGCGTCATCCATGATGGAACGCCTAGACCACTCCCGCCGTGAGCTTGCCTTGATTGAGACACGGCAACAGACAATCCTCGAGGGTATTCAAGATGCAGTCATAATGACTGACTCGAACGGAGGAATCACCGCGTACAATCGCCCTACGGAGATAATCTTTGGCGCAGCACCGGGGAACATTCCCACAAGCTTTGAGGACCTCTTACGAAGATGCCGCGCCAAATCATCCGGCCCACTCACACTTCCTGAATTCGATCTCGAGATTCCTAGCGCCAATGGCCAGGAGAGCAGTCGGCTTCGGGTGCATGGAAAAAGGATGGCTAATCCAACCGGCCAAGCGGGCGAGCGAATATATATATGCCGCGATATTACCAAGCTCCACTCGATGGAGGGTCAGCTTGAGATTCAAGAACGGCTCGCCCGAATGTTGGCCGAGCGTGAGTCCGCCGCAATCGAGCCTAGTACAAAGCTAGATAAATTTGTTGGCGAGAGTAAGGTAATGCAACGAATCTTTAAACTCATCACCCGCGCAGCTCCCACCGATGCAACGGTTCTTGTAAACGGGGAATCCGGAACCGGCAAGGAACTCGTAGCTAAAGCGCTACACCGCGGTGGATCGCGCTCCAAAGGACCGTTTGTGCCTGTAAACTGCGGAGCAATTCCTGAGGCGCTACTTGAGAGTGAACTATTTGGTCACAAGAAGGGGGCCTTTACTGGCGCTGACTCAGATGCACAGGGGCTGTTTCGTAAAGCTCACGGTGGCACTCTATTCCTCGATGAGATCGGCGAGCTTCCGCTCACGATGCAGGTAAAGCTTCTGCGCGCACTGCAGGAGAAAACTGTACACCCCGTCGGCGGGGATTCAGATATCCCGATCGACGTTCGTGTGGTGGCGGCCACAAA
>JBILUF010000077.1:0-8551 GCA_044371155.1 Bdellovibrionota bacterium | reverse complement strand
ATGTTTAGCCGCGACCTTCGCCTCTCACTCGATGAGCAATCCCCAGGGGGCCAGCCCCCTGAGGGCCAGTCCACCCCCACTGATTACATCATCCCTGGGCAAGGTCAGCATCCCGGATATGCGATTGCTAAGGCATTTGTTATCCAATTCGAGACCAAGCCAGCACCCGAGAGAAAGATCGACCCAAGCGAGGTCCAGGTGGAGCTTGATCGTTTGCAGTGCGCTGCTCGACAGTTAGAGCAAGAATTCAATACACTTATAACCGGTAGTGCCCAGGACACTGCCACGGCTGCCCTCTCAGATTCTGTTGGATACCTTCAGGACTCCAGCTCGACTATGAAGAGAGCGCGAGACCTGATAACGAAAGAGCTCTATAGTGCGGAGTGCGCGGTACAAAAAGCATTCGATGACTTTGTGGCAAGCATCGACGATGAATTCATGCGGGATCGCACCTTCGAGGCGAAGGATGTAAAGAATCGCTTCATTGCGATTTTGCACCCAAGTGGCAGCGATTGGACAGTTCAGCTAAAAGAGCATATAGCCCATATACTAGAACCATCGATTATTTTTATTGAGAACATCTCCCCCGCTCAGGCCTTGCAGCTTGAGGCGTTCCAGCGCAGCTCCCAGCTGGTAAAGGGAATGATAATCACCCATGCCAGTCCGTTCGGGCACCAGAACATGGTGCTGAGCGGGTTTGACTGCCCGGTGATGGCTGGCATCGACTTCAAGCCACTCGTCCAAGCAGGGGTCATAGTTCCCGGTCAGGAGGTGGTGCTCGATGTGGAGCTGGGAGTTATAAAGACTAATCTCTCATCAAGCGCCCGTGCAGAGGCTTATCACAAAAAAGATCTCATGGAGGCACCCGAGGAGGTCTCGCTCAGCACCCATGCGCCGCGCACCCGAGATGGAGCGCAGATGAGTATTCTCGGCGATCTGCGTAGCGCCGAACAGATGCCAGAGTTCACTAAACGGCGCATCACCTCAATTGGTCTTGTGCGTACTGAGCTAGCGGTACTACTCGCAAATCGCTGGCTCACCCAAGACGAGCTATACCGGGAGTATACGGATATTCTGCGGAGCGCATCGCCAGGTGCTGTATCAATACGCACCTATGATTTTGGATTTGATAAGGTCCCAGATTTCCTAAAGCACACTCAGATGAGCGCATCAGGCTTACGGGGGATCCGCCTAATGCTCACAATGTTTCCGGAGGAGCTTAGCAAGCAAGCTCGTGCCCTGCTGCTATCGGCCCATACTGTAGGCAATGAAGTTCGGATCATCATCCCAATGGTTTTCAACGCTGGCGATATGATCCGGGCATTACAGATATTCGAGCAGGCCGGCCAGGATTTGGTTGATAGCGGCGCACTGGCAAAACCACCGCAAAATCTAAGCATCGGCGCCATGATTGAAACCTCTTCGTCGATCGCCATGATTGATCCGATCCTTGAGGAAAGTGCCTTTGTGAGCATAGGCACCCGAGACCTGCTGCTCTCGATGCTGGGCAACGACCTCAGTAAGGCGAGCGGAGCTCACTACGACCCCGGCTTTCTCTTCGCTCTACGTAAAGTTATCAGCGCCTCAAAAGCGGCGGGGAAGGATGTATTCGTTTGTGGTGAGATGCCCCGCCACAGCCAAAATGTACCGCTCCTGATTGGGGTCGGGGCAACTGATCTAGTGGTAGATCCTAAAAATGTTGGCAAGATAAATGCCATGATTGCGGCTTGCGACTCCCAGGAGTGCAAAGAGCTCGTGGAGCAGATGATTACCTGCAGTGATGACCAGATGGCTCATGAGCTTCGCAACGCCTACCTCGATAAACTGAACAGTCCTGAGATTCAGCCTGGATAGGCCTCTTGCAATCGCCGGACAGTCTCTTGTGGAGCTATCTGATGTCGCTCAGGCGGCGCATCCGCGAACTTTGAAACTGCGTGCAGGGGTGCCCCCTACCCCGCCGGATTGTTCGGTGGTTGCAAGAGCACCACAGATCCAATCTTGAGTACCGCCACCCATCCAGCTTCTTCAAGCCCCTGGTGAGCAGGCGCTTTTGAGTTGATGAGCAGCAGCGCGCCGGGCCCTATTGCGGAGCTGCGTGCGATCGCCTCTGGAAGTGCCTCAAATTCATAGAATCGGATCTGGGCACTTGGTGCGGCAGCCCAGAGACAACCGTAACTTACCAAGCGATCGACTGGGGCAACTCCTCGCACCATATGTATCTGCTGCGCAGATCGTAGTGTCTGCACGAGCGGCGGCTGAAACAAATCCCGCAATCCTTCAGGCCGTGCCACATGCGAGCAGGAAGTCACTATACTGGTGCCCCGTCTGGGACCAAGCTCTTGGAGCAGCAGAGTGAGGTGTTGGCGCATACAATGAAGTGCCGCAAGAAGCGCCAGGATAAGCAGCACTCTCCGTGCCCATTCGGAGCGACTTTGCTCCAGGACTTTACCAAAACCCACTACTCCGATCGCCGGCAAAAAGAGCACAAAGCGCGTCGCAAAATGCGCCGGGGTGGGAAGAAACAGCGCCACCGCCATGAACACCAGCCACAAAAACGTTCTGTCTTGCTGGCGCACCGCCACAACGGTTGCCCACAAAGAAGAGGCGAAGACTAAAGGCCACAGCAGACCAAAGCCACCAAACCAATTCTCATGGTTAGTCTGCGACATGGCCGCGGGCGAAAACCAACTCCACATCACACGAAAGGGTACGGATGTGTCACCTGCCATCCGCTCCTCCCAGAGCTCTGAGAGTATGCGAGGATTCTCTACCGTCTCCAGCATCAGGAAGGGAATGGTATAAGGATAGAGGGGATTGCCTGTCTGGATAAGATTTGAAACGTATCGCTCCCCGCCCAACACTAAGCAAGGCAACACAAGACTGATCCAAGCAGCTATAGAGCGCGGACGACCGGGCGCAATGCACGCAGCAATTCCCAGGATACCCACCCACGGGAGCGCCACATACTTGGTCCCCACAAGTAGCCCAAGAAAACTACCGATCAGAATGAGTCGTACTCGCTCAGAAAAGGCATCTCTATCAAACAGCAGCGCTAAAGCCGTAAGCAACAGAGCACTTGCTAGAATATCGACATGTACGGTGGTCACCAACGACCAAAATCCAGGAAAAAAGCAGGATAGCACTGCGACAAGTAGAGAGTTTGATTCCCCTACCCCCTGCTGCCGCGCCAACCGAAAAACAGCTGCGCACCAAAGTGGTAGAGCAAGGAGCTGAAATCCATCGGCGAAGTTTACAGCACCTAAAACCGTCCCCAGATAAGCTGCGATGAGCTCCCCGTTCTGTGGATATCCGTCTAAGAGCTCAAGCCCGGTGGGCGCAAAGGTGTGTTCGCTAAGCCAGTAGAAGATCTTTGCGAAATGATAGTCAAAATCATCAATGTTGGCCGGCTCAAATGCCCCCACCACAATACATGACACCAGCACCAAAATGGTCAGACATCCCACTAATAGGATGGGGAGATGTCCGGGGTAAGCGAAACGGCTAAGAGGAGGGGCTGAAACCGTAATGCACCGCGCTCCGCAGTACACTAGAAGGTGCGTAGCCGTAGAGAGCCATAACCACCATACCGGCGATAGCGCTCCACATACCCCCAGCACACTTCCTACCAAAACTATCGGGGCAAAAAACACTAGAGAGGAGATGATGATTCGCTCTGGTATCGAGCGAGCAAGGCGATTTGCGGAGGCCACCGAACAGAGGAGAGAGACGAGAAACAAAACAATTGAGAGCATACCTCCATCGGTATACTGCCAGGCAGCGCCCGGGCGCTAGCCCGAAATTTGATGGCGAGCGAAGGGGGCTTTATGAAACATAGAGGCTGGATCCTATCAACCTAACTAATACCTACAAATTGGCACCCCTCTCTCCCCCTACCGATACAGCTGCGTGCCGGCTTGGCACGCAGCTGTTACTGCCTCCTAACCTACTTTGGTTGTGTACACGCGCTGGAGGACACCGGAATTCCCGCTGATGTTGCCAGGTTCTTCTGGTGGAGCTTTTCTGCATCCTTTAGGAGATTCTTGTTCTCCTTGCGACGCTGCATCGACGGACTCATTAGGGCTACAATCTGTTTTGTTAGGTCAAGCTGCGCTAACGAGTCCTTATTGAAGGACGAGATCGAGCTCTCGTGACTCACCGTGACGCAGAACTGGGCATTTGTGCACTTCGAGAACACTGCTGGCACCTCCCAAACATGTCCCCAAGCACTTACATAGTTTGCCGTCACAGTAGGTTTGAGACTCGTAGCCTTCTTGCCAGACTTCGAGTTCTTCCCCATGCCCTTCACGACTCGATCAATTGCCCGTAGGGCAAGCTGTCGCTGATCTACAGATGTGCCGTCTAAGGTAAAGAGCTCGGTCAAAACATTAAAGTCCTCACACCCAAGGTCAACTACGGTCGGCACCGGTGTCACAGTCGCAGTGGGTGTCAAAGTTGGCACCGTGGTCGATGTGGCCGTCGCAGTAGGCGTACTGGTCGCGGTAGCCGTCGCAGTAGGCGTACTGGTCGCGGTAGCCGTCGCAGTAGGCGTACTGGTCGCAGTAGCCGTCGCGGTCCTAGTTGCTGTCGCTGTGGCCGTAGCAGTGGCTGTAGCAGTAGCCGTCGCCGTTTGTGTTGGCGTCGCAGTAGAAGTTGCCGTAGATGTGGCGGTGGCAGTGCTAGTAGCTGTTGCAGTCGAGGTGACCGTTGCTGTAGCAGTTACCGTTGGCGTTGCCGTCGCCGTAGCCGTAGCGGTGGCGGTTGAGGTCGCGGTGGCTGTCGCTGTCGGGGTGGGTGTTGGAGTTCCCGGGCATGGGTTCTCGACACAGGCACCATCCTGGCAGATTCTACCGCACTGGAATCCTCCCTGCGAGCATCCGATCTGGGATGCAATACGATCAAGTATTAGCGAGAGATCACCAGTCGTACCGTCATAATAGTACCCAGGCCCGGAAGAAATGCTATTTTGCAGGAACAACTTGCCGGTATTGAGCTGCTCTAGGGTACACGCATTAGGATCATTGAGCTGATCTATCCCATAAAACACCGTAAAGAATGTGGTGCCTGCGGCCACTGCAGCATTGCGCGCATCAATTGCATGTAAGCGGCCCTGCGGGCAGTCGCAAAGATCACACACTCCCCCCTGACCAGGGTATGTAGCAGGACGATTTGGGACACCGTCAGATAGCAGAATTATATAGTTAGGGCTCTGCGGATCGGCAAATCCAGACACCACTCCGGTCTGGGCCTTGTCGATGGCTGCATGCAGATTGGTATTTCCATCGGTGCTGGAAAGCGCGTTAATCGCGGCATAAAGACCGGTGGGCGGCATCGCTGTGCCGTAGTCACTGGTGAGATTATTGAGTAACTGAACACCAGCGGAATCATTTGCAAACACCGCTATCCCCACCCGTGGACGCTCCTGGGCAGCTGCGAAGTTATCCAGCAGCGCCTTAGCTCCAGCTTTTTCGGATTCGAGCTCCTGAGCGCTGATACTGCCAGTCTTATCAATGAGCAGCACCACATCGGCCGGGGCTACTAGTCCGCAGGAATTGCCAACGCCTCTTACACACAACGGCCCATTTATCGTCCCGAGCGCAACGGAGTCAGATGCACTTTGACGGGTACGGGTGGCCACGTTCACAGGCCCTACCTGCGTGATCTCACCAGCGTAGAAAACATCAAAATTCACCGTTGTCTGGACCCCAACGCCGGGGAGGGAAACCTTAAAGCCGTAGATGCCAGTTGAGCTCCCGGTGAGATCTTTACTGGGCACCGTTCCCTCATTTGGAGATGTGCTATCAATTACAAACTCGGGGGTGCATCCAGGGACACCAACCACTAGATCTCGAATAGTGGCGTTGCCACTGACCTGTGAGGCGCTATATTGAAACCGGGTGGTGCCGCCCGAGGGTGGATGCGCGGTAACGGTAACAGTCCATCCGTTAGCCGAGAACGTTGTCTGCCCAAGTGCTGTGCCAGGCGAGAACCCAAGAAGAATTGCGCCGATCGCTACAAACCCAGCCCAAAATGACTTTGCTGCACCTAGATTTTTCATAACTAGACTCCGTTACACGCTGACTGAGGTGTGGCGTGATGCAGCATGCCTGCACCTATGATCCATCCGCCTCCGGCGGAGGAACGCCACTGCTACACCGCGCACGAATCCCGTAGCGCAGCGTAAGCACACCAAACACCACTCGACTATCTACAGCTAGAAAACTACTGAATCAGGGGATCTTCCCGCACTCCTCGAGAGGCTTGCTCTGAGACTGCTCCGCTTCACCCACCAGGCAACAACACAAGACCGTCGCGCCCTCAGGAGTGGTCATCGTCGAAAACCCCTCCTCTCGCACCTGCTGACAGCGTGCTTCACAACTCTCAGCCATAGCCGGCAATGCCGCCATCGCATAAGCCACGCCTGCAGCAACCAACACTCGCCGCACTACCTTCGCTCTTGTCCGCGAAGCTGGTAGCGCATCGCCCGCAGCTTGGCCATCTGTTCCCGCTGCGACACGCCTTGCCCGAAAAATACCTACTCGAGTCGGAATATCGTTGAGCGAATTCTGGGCATTTTTTCTATTCATAGAGCCTCCTATCCTCAACTACGACCCCCGGATGGTAATGAAGCGCCCTGCAAAATTCAACGAAATTGCTAGCGCTTGAGTCTGCGACATGACCTTTGATCTCTTCCCGCACTCGGACTATGCTGCTACGTGACTGAGCTTCTGTAGTTGTGGCATGGCGGTGGCCAGGCTGGCAGTCTAGAATTGTGTGAGTTATGGCAACTTCAAAAAATCCTGCTACATCTGCGCTGCAAACAGACCACCTATCATCACTCGCTCTCGCCTCGTCATCTGAGGATATCCCATTTGTCCCAGCCTTCGATCTTTTACCTAAGGATCTTCAACTAGAAGTCACCGGATCGAAGGAATTGCTGGCAGGAGAGCTCTCTGCCACTGATATTGCAGTATTGGGAGCTGCCTTGTGGGAGGCCTCCATTCAAGGGCAAAACTGCTCCCCGCCTCTGCCAGCAGCGCCACACGGCTCGCGTTGGCTGCTGGCGGCGCGCATAGGTGGAGTCTCGAATCGGTATTAGGAGGCAGCCCCAGGGAGCGTAAGACTATGAAGTATACTGTAACAGTGGGCGGGCGCACCTTTGAAGCCACAGTTCATCAGCGCTCCCGAAACTCAATCACCTTCGAGATTAACGGAATAGTGCATGAGGTAACGGTGCAACCCCAAGGCGGAGCAGCACCTGCACCTAGAGCATCGGGGTCCCCTCGTCCTCGTGTCCCCGCAAAGCCCACCTCCGGGGCGCAGCCACGATCTGGTTCCGGCGAGGTGCGCGCTCCGATGCCAGGAATTGTAGTACAGGTGATCGCGAAGGAAGGGACGACGGTGTCGGTGGGAGATCCTCTTATTGTAATTGAGGCGATGAAGATGGAGAACTGTCTTAACGCCACAGTTGCAGGCAAGGTCCTTCGAGTAGCAACCGAGGCCGGCAAGCAGGTCAACGGAGGAGACCTCTTGATTGTGATTGGGGAGTGATAACTCATCGGAGGTGTCATGAACGATGCAACAGTAGTGTTCCATTCCTATGCTAAAGCCTTAGGCAGCAGGAGGATCACAAATGATGATCTAGCCCGCCAGATCGACACCTCTGATGAGTGGATTCAACAGCGCACCGGGATTCGCACCCGCTACTGGGTGGAGCCAGGCGTAGGCTCCAGTGACCTTGCGGCAGAAGCTGCGCGGAAGACTCTGCAACAAGCTGGAAACCCACCGGTCGATTGCATCATCGCTGGCACTCTCTCGCCAGATCACTATTTCCCCGGCATCGGTGTATTGCTTCAAAACAAGTTGGGGTTACCGAGCGTGCCTGCCTACGATATCCGCTTGCAGTGTTCCGGATTCTTATACGGCATGGAGATGGCGGCAGCTCTAATTCGCGCCGGTCAGTACCAGCGCATTTTACTTGTTGGTGCCGAGGTACACTCAACGGGGCTTGATATCTCTACCCGAGGACGGGATGTGGCGGTGTTGTTTGGCGATGGCGGTGGTGCCGTTCTGGTGGAGCGTGCTGCCACAGCTCCGCGCGGTGCGATGCTGTTTGAATTTCTAGGCAGTGAACTCCATAGCGACGGAGCATTTGCAGGCGAGCTTTGGTGTCAGTATCCAGGCTCACTCCACTTCACCCACGCAATTACACCTGATGAGTTTGCTGCCGGGGAGACCTTCCCTAAGATGAATGGCCGCAAAGTATTTGAGCATGCGGTAAGGAGCATGACTGAGGTGTCGCATTCACTCCTTGCAAAACTCGGGCTGGATTCGTCTCAGGTCTCTCTTTTCGTGCCGCACCAAGCCAACTTGCGCATCAATCAGCTGGTGGGGGAATCTCTCAAACTCTCCTCGAACCAGGTTTTTAACACTATTGAGCGATACGGTAACACAACGGCCGCCACCATTCCGATTGGGATGACCGACGCGGTAGGAGAAGGAAAGATTGCCGAGGATAGCCTGATTCTCCACGCGGCTTTTGGAAGTGGGTTCA
>JBILUF010000384.1:0-2732 GCA_044371155.1 Bdellovibrionota bacterium | reverse complement strand
ACGAGATCGCCAAGGCCGTCGTGCGAGTCCTGGAGACAGAGCGCACAGTGCTAGAGGGCGCAGGGGCAGCAGGCGTAGCAGCAGTACTATTTGGAAAGATCCCACAGCGGTTTAAAAAAGTGGCCGTCATGGCGTGCGGCAGCAATATTGATATGAACATGCTCTCGCGGTTACTTGAGCGAGACATGGCCCAGCAAGGCAGACTGCTACGGCTCAAAGTCTCGATGCCCGATCGCCCTGGCTCGCTCCAACGTGCCACTACTATCCTCGCCGCCGAAGGAGCAAACGTGCTGGAGGTCATCCATGACCGCTCCTTTTCGGAGGTGCCGATCAATGTTGATATCTCGTTCGTGCTAGAGGTGCGGGACAACCGCCACCGTAAGCAGATTATTGAAGCTCTCTCCAGCTCAGGGCTCACAATCGTACTGCAAGAATAGCTGGTGCTCGAGGATTTTCCTTCGTGATTTAAGGCACCTACTCATGCTCAACCCCGCCTTCGGCCCGCTAAAACGGTTATTTCTAAGGTCACGCAACCTACAAAAATCTCCATAACCTATTGAGAGTACGAGGAAGAAGTTCGCTGGCTAACGAACAGCGCTGGATTATGCTAGGGTTTCGAAATGGACACTCTCTGTAAGGGCTACTAAAAAAACTCCCCGTTATGCACGGCGTTAAACCGGAACATGCCCCAACACAGTCAGAGGAAGCTCTGGAAGGAGTTGCGATCCCAACACGGCGGGAGAATCTCTCCACAGCAGCTCCAGTAACAGCAGTAGCGCAAAGCAATGCGGTGCAACTACAGCCCGAAGTAGTCAAACGATTTGAAGAGATCATGAAACAAGAGCTTGATGGCAGCTCTTTTTCGACAACAGTCGACCGCGGCCTTGAGACCAATGTACGCACCGCCACTTCGCAGGCCTCTAAACTCGATCCATCACAGAGAAAACTGCGGCCACTTTCCAAAGCTCGGCGAGTCACTGAGTACCCGTTAGAGGGTCTTACGATCCTTGATAAGCTTGTTTCGCTCATGGCGTATCTACTCAAAAGACTCGAGCAGCGTCTTCTCGGTGGACAACGGAAACCACTGACACTCCACAGGCTGCGGCAAACACTAGCGGCGAAAAAGTCTCGCGAGGAAAAGGCGCGAGCCAAAGCAAAACAGCAAAAGCTCCAAGAAAAAAAACATACCCCGGGCAAAGAACCACTACGCGGCCCGGCTATTAACGGGTAGACTCCCGCCCGCGCAGGGCAATCCGGCCGACATGAACCGCGGGTTTGCGACCATAGTTCATGGCGAGCGCTGCTTAAGGTACATTTTGAGACCTCCGGGAAACCTCTCTCAAGAGATTGAAGCGAAAGTCTCTCGGTCGCCCGGACGGTGACCGCAGGCACGAGAGTACCCGCAGCAACGCATAGTCGCGCGCCGAGTTGCGTGCGATGAGGCATGGAGCGTTCTGAGAGAATCCCTTGGACGTGAATTTCCCAGAGGTCTCGCCTTGAGGACTAGCGCAGATTCGGAACTAGGCTGGACGGGAACCGGGCACTATTTAAGTCGTGAGATCTCATCTTCTAGTAGCGCCGTCTGCTCTGGATGCGCAGACTGTACTTTCGATAGCAACTCCAACGCTGCCGCACGCTCCTCGGGAGTGTTAGCCAGCGCAGCCACACTTAGAGCGGCCGAAGTATGAACATACGCCCCTTGGGATCCCAGCTCCTTAAGTAGCGCCAAACCCTCCCCTGGTTTTGCAGTAGGCTGAGAAGAATCGAGTTGGGACGAATCGAGCAATGTGCGGGCATACGCTAGAGCCTCTAGTTCGGCGAAGAACCGCTCATTCGAGGATGCATCCTTTATCTCTATCCAGGCACGCGGATTGAACCCTTGTAGGAACGCAGTTCCCTCCCCAGATTCACGTGCCACAAGGCCCCGATAGAGCTGGGCAAGTCGATCAAACGGAGCACGCATATCAGACAGCGCGGTGAGAGCATCATCAAGCTTTTTACGCGAGGCATCGCGGTTCTTCTCAAGCTCGCCAGTGATGACCTTATCCTGCTCACTTGGGTTAGCGCCTTGCATCTTCAGCCGAGCTGCAAGCTGGGACTGAATCTGCTGGAAGGTCTCAAATTCCCGCTGCACTTTAAAAAACGCATCACCACTTGACTGTAAATCGCGCTGCCGCGTCTCTCGGAATACGGAGGTCGCATAAAAGACCGCTAGCACTGCAAGCACGGCGACCGTCATCTGCCGCCACCAGGTGAGGATAAATCTCAGCACTAGATCTTCGCCAGCGGAACGAACGAGGTCGGGGTCACCAAAGACCCGCGCGAGACTGTCGTCGGAAGAGCCGGACGGGGATGGTGGAGGGGCGACGTTACTGGGTTGATTTGCTTTGCTAGCCATGCGCCGTAGAGTATGCAACCGCGCCGGAAAAGTCCATGCTCTTATGGCTTACACGGATAGCAGATTTTCGACCATAGTCGACCATAGTAGGCGGCAAACGCAGGGAGCTTAATGAAATACACCGCTGCTGTGGCACGGTGCAAAAGATGGATCCGCCTGCTTAGACCCCTACCGGCAGATTAACGGCCGACCTCAAACAGTTACATCTTGTACTTAAAATCATCCGGATCAAGGTCATCAAGAATATCCTTCCATTTGCCCTTATCTATCGTGCTTAGATCCGAATCCTCAGGCTCAGCCCCCTGCTGCTCGGATGCCTCCGGCTGCTCCTGGC
>JBILUF010000179.1:0-5818 GCA_044371155.1 Bdellovibrionota bacterium | reverse complement strand
TAACATGCTGCGCCACAAAGATCGGAGCCTGGGCTCGTACGGCGATGGCGATCGCATCGCTCGGCCGAGAGTCGATAATGAGCGCCTTCTCACCCACTGATAAAATCAGCTCCGCAAAGTAGGTAGACTCCTTCAAATCTGTGATAACTATTCTCTGTACCTTTACCCCGAGCTCTTGAAAGATCTCTGTCATCAGATCGTGGGTCAGTGGTCGGGGCATATTAAGGTTCTTGATCGCGCTTGCGATCGATGTTGCCTCGGCCACCCCAATCCAGATAGGGAGGCAAAGATCCCCGCGCTCGTCCTTTAGCACCACCACCGGGTGCTGACTATGCGGATCAAGCACTAGTCCCCCAACAAACATCTCTATCGCTGTCTCGTTATTCGCCATTGCTTTCTAATTGCATTTGCTATGGTTTGGTCCAACAGTAGCTGTCCGAGGTAGCTCAATTCCTGAGCCGCCCATCTGCTTCCCTGGTCTTTAGCCCTACCTCCTCTATTCGGAGAAGCTCAGGTCCAAGCCGTTTAAGCCACCGCCAACCTCAAGGCCTCAAAAAACGCTTTGGCCTGATAGTATTGTAGCCCCTTTCTATTGTAGCGGGGGTTTGGGCTAAAGTCTATGTGATTTCAGCTAGGTAGCGCGTCCGCCTAGACTGAACCAGCCTGCCTAGACTGAACCAGCCTGCACTGCCTCAGTCTGAACTGCCTCAGTCTGAACTGCCTCAGTCTGAACTACACTAAGCAGCTTACCACGCAACGTATAGCGAGAGGCATGCTGTACCTCCACCTGCAGTATCTGGCCCGGTTTTGCCTGTGGATAGGGCGCATCTAGGTTCAGAGTGATATTTTGTGAGATCCGCCCCTGCAAGCAGTCGGGATTTGACACACTCGGGCCCTCAAGTAACACCTCGGCGGTTTTGCCCACCCATGCTTGCAGGCGGGCGGTAGTAATCTCAAACTGCCGAGCTTGGAACCGTTGAAGGCGCTCAAGCTTTTCCTCAGGCGATACCGTATCCTCCATCGCCGCTGCCGGCGTGCCTGGCCGCGGAGAGAACATGAATGAGAAGCTGTTATCAAACTGCACTGCTTCAAGGATCTCCATGGTCTCCTGGAAATCCGCCTCTGTCTCACCCGGGAAACCCACGATCACATCCGTGGTAATGGCCATATCCGGCACCCGCGCCTTAATCTCCTCAATAATACCGAGGTAGCGCTTGCGCCGATAGTTGCGGTTCATCAACTTTAGAATTCTATCACTGCCTGACTGAAGGGGCATATGCACATGGCGACAGATCTTTGGATTGCTGCAAACCAGCTCCACAAAGTCCGAGCGAATCTCTTGCGGGTGGGGGCTAGTAAAGCGGATACGCTCAATCCCCTCAATCTGCGAAAGCTCCTCTAGTAACCCCACAAAGCTGCGTCGTGGGGTCAGATCCAGACCATACGAGTTCACAGTCTGGCCAAGCAGCGTTATCTCTCGCGCGCCACGATGCGCAGCTATTCGCACTTCCCGCTTAATCTCCTCGATCGCCCGTGAAACCTCTGCTCCGCGAGTAGTTGGCACTATGCAGTAGGTGCAGTTCTTGTTGCATCCTCGCGATATCGACACAAATACTGATACCCGCCCGTCTCCGGTAAATCCTGCGGGGAGCTCCTCCCACTCGTCCCGATAATCCACCGCCACCTGCGGGCCCAGCCCCTGACGACGACGATCGATCAGTGAGGGCACAAGCGAGAGATTATGGGTGCCGAAAACGAAATCCACCGTCGCGCTGCGCTTGAGGATCGCCTCCCCCTCCTGCTGCGCCACACATCCGCCAACACCGATAAGGACGTTGGGGTTTTGATCCTTTAGGATCTTCATCTCTCCGAGTAAGCTATAGAGCTTCTGCTCAGGCTTATCTCGGACGCTGCAGGTGTTTATCAGAATCAGTTCAGCTTTGTCTGGCGCATCCACCGGGAAAAATCGTGGCTCTACTAGCTTGAGGAGCTTCTCAGAATCGTACTCATTCATCTGGCATCCGAAGGTTTTGATATACACCCCCGGCATCGCCCCCTTGATCGGGGCCTCTTGACGCGCGCGAATCTGTATAAGCTCCTCGGACACTACTGCATTCTCCTGTGTTGATCTCAGCTGCTCGTTTATGCCCTCGCCGTGGCAAGGCGATAAGCAACGCTTTCCGCTCACCATGCTAGGGCTTAAGGCGTATTTGAGATCACCCGCACCACCGGGTGATATGCCCCATCGGGGCGCTCTGGCACGGTGCGATCGAGCACCAGACGCACTTTGCGCGATGCCCCTGGCCCCAGTGCTAGCCCTGTCAGCTCCACGGTGGCCTCATTCTCGGGGATGCGCTGAGACAAATCAAGCGCTGCAGCGTCAAGCCAGATAAATCCTGTGCCCAATACAGCATGATCTACCTGTTTTCCCGAGGTATTTCGCAGATCAGCCATAATCGAGAATTTAAGCTCACAGCCCTGCCCTGTGTCACACATAACCCGCTCAGAGCGCACGCTGACATTTCTAAGTTCAATAGCCGCCTCGCTGCTGCCAGCAGGCTTAGTAGCGTCTGCCTTAAAAATCTCCGCGCTATCTCGGCCCCACATAAGCTCAATCTGATAATCAGAGATAGCAGGGGCATCGAGCACAATAGGAATCTCATGGCGACTTCCCTGCTCCAACACCGGCCCTAATGAGGCTAACGGGACCTGTCGCTTTGCCACCTCGCTCCCGTCTCTATAGCCAGTGAGACTCACCATCGCCTCAGCGGTGCTCCACCGCGCGTGTGCATCGATGGCCGCCTTCACATACAGCCTCTTCCCATCATTAAATTCCTGCGCTACCGACAAACCAAACGGTAGCTCTGCCTGATTTGCTACTTCAGCGGGGCTGGCAGCACTCGTGAGTTGCTTCGGCACACGGGTCGAGCCACAGCCTGCCAGCACCACCCCAAGAGCGATGAAGCACCCCCACATAAACTGCGGAATGTCGCCGTCGCATGTGCTGCACCGCTTAGCCGGCATAATCAGCCTGCTCATACGAGCTTAACCGCCAGGTGCCGCCGGTGTGAAACTGCCAGCGCTCCTTGATAGTGCGATCTTTGAGCAGGAAATCGGTATTACGGAACACCCTAACATTCACCGTCACCATGGCAACACGGGAGTCCTCCCTGAACTCGATATCCTCAATCGAGTGCTCAACAAATTTATCCCGCTTCAGCGCCTTTGCTAGCTTGGGAACAAGTGTAGAGCGCGCGTCCTCTTCGATAACCTCGGTTGCAGCATCGAGCCTGCCAAAAGAGAGAATGCTATGAAAATCCTTGACCTGCTTCCGCAAGAGATCTTGGCGGTCCGACTCAGCAAGGCCAGAGCGTTTGAAGGAATCCACACTGGCTGAAAATACCGCACACCCCGAGAATCCAGATGCTAAGCTTAGCGCCACTACAACAACACCAAGCGTACTTAGCAGTTGGCCTGCCCGGTTTTTTTTGGCATTTAGCACCATCGAATCACCACTACCTATGGAAGGAGTTTATTTAGAATAGAGCGTAGTCCTGTTGGATCAAGATGCTCCCGCTCCTGTGGCGGCGTTGGCTGGTCATTCTTAAGTTGAGCTCGAGCGGCAGCGGACTCCTCATCACGCTGGACACGCTCCGCCAACGCTCCATCCTTGAAATCATGATCGGGATTTAAAATCTTCATCATGCGCTGGCCAGATTCCTCTGACACCTCGATCTTATGGGTCTTACGACGAAGCTCCTCCGCCCCGATCGCCACTACCGCACCGGCCATCAAAATCATGATGGCCGCTTTACCCAGATTATTCATGGCTGACATATATATAGCCCAAAGAGACTCAACACCCCCGAGCATAAGCTATACTGAGCTGCCTAGGTAGAGAGGTCATACAGCAGAGAGGTCATACAGCAGAGAGGTCATACAGCAGAGAGGTTCTAAGCTCCCTACTCCTACTAGAACTTGGCAAACCCTGGGAATCGCGGGAACGGTATAACATCCCGAATATTCTGCATTCCTGTCACGTACATGAGGAATCGCTCAAAGCCAAGCCCAAAGCCCGCATGGGGAACGGTGCCAAACTTGCGAAGCTCAAGGTACCACCAGTAATTCTCGGGCGGCAGATTAAACTCCTTCATCCGCTCCAGCAGCACATCATGCCGCTCCTCACGCTGGGAGCCTCCGATGATCTCCCCCAGACGCGGCACCAAGAGATCCATCGCGCGCACAGTTTTACCGTCCTCATTCACTCGCATATAGAATGCCTTAATGGCACGCGGATAGTTGATAACATACGCAGGCCCCTTGACATGTTCATCCGTCAAGTAGCGCTCATGCTCGGACTGCAGGTCGATCCCCCACGAGACTGGGTACTCAAACTTTTTGCCGCTGCGCTCAAGGATCTTGATCGCCTCCGTGTAGTCGAGCACCTCAAACGGTGCGTTCGCCACCGCCTCCAACGAAGTGATGAGGTCCTTGGTGCCGAAGTCCCGCTCTTGCAAAAACTCAAGATCCTCACGGCAGTGTGTGAGCACCTCCTTGATGAGGTACACAATAAACTCGTGCCCGAGCCGCATATTGTCTTCAAGCTCATAGAAGGCCATCTCCGGCTCGATCATCCAAAACTCGGCCAGATGCCGGGTGGTATTGGAATTCTCAGCGCGGAAGGTAGGCCCAAAGGTATAGATGCGCGAGAGCCCGGTAGCAAATATCTCCCCTTCCAGCTGGCCTGATACGGTAAGGCTTGCCTCCTGCTTAAAGAAATCCTCGGAGAAATTTACCTTCCCATCGACCTTGGGAGGGTTTTGCATATCGAGGGTCGTCACCCGAAACATCTCCCCTGCCCCTTCACAGTCAGAGGTAGAGATGATGGGACTTGTGAGGTAAACAAATCCGCGCTCCTGATAGAAACGATGCACCGCCATCGCCGCCACCGAGCGCACCCGAAAGATTGCGCCAAAGGTATTGGTACGAGGACGGAGATGCAAAATATCCCGCAGAAACTCAAGGGAGTGCCCCTTCTTTTGCAGCGGATAACTCTCCGCATCAGCTTCGCCGAGTAGGGTTAGCGCGGTGACTTTGACCTCATACTTTTGGCCCTTCGCAGGCGATGCCGCAAGCTCACCCGAGATCCTAAGCGAGGCACCGGTGCTGATACGAGAGGCAACCTCCGCGTATGACGCTAGCGAGGGCTCAAGCACAAGCTGCACCCCCTTTACGGCCGTGCCGTCAGCCAGCTCGATAAAACAGACATTTTTTGATTGCCGATGGGTGCGCACCCAGCCCTGAAGTGTCACAGGGCCCAGCGGGAGTTTATCTGCCAAAAGCTCACGAATTGTAGGGGTAATCATAATGGGGAAGTTTAGCAGTGAGGGGGTAAAAATGAAATTGGCCATAAACATTGGGAATTTCGGCCCTAGCAGCGATCCTCCGAGCATTACTTCCAAAACGCCGCCAAATCAGATAGTGTACCCCCTCGCTCGTTCGAGCTTATCGGGGTGTAGCTCAGCCTGGCTAGAGCACTAGTTTTGGGAACTAGGGGCCGGAGGTTCAAATCCTCTCACCCCGATATTTAGCTATGCGAACTTGGGCCGAGCCCAAGATTCGCATCGCGCCCAGGAGTCCCTGGACCCAGGGGTAAAGAGGATTTGAACCAGACAATACGGCAAATCCTCCTTGGACCGCGACCATCTTGGTCGCAATGGGACCGCGACCATCTTGGTCGCAATGGGACCGCGACCATCTTGGTCGCAATGGGACCGCGACCATCTTGGTCGCAATGGGACCGCGACCATCTTGGTCG
>JBILUF010000076.1:0-8655 GCA_044371155.1 Bdellovibrionota bacterium | reverse complement strand
GTACGGCTGCGCGGCTGGTATAACAACCTTCGCTCCCTTGGAAAGATAAGCTTTCTTATCCTGCGCGACCGCACCGGGCTTGCGCAGATCGTGATTGAGAGCAAGGACGAGGTAAAGCGATTCTCAGGGCTCCAAACCGGCACCGTGCTTGAAATTATCGGCACAGTGAAAGCTTCCGCCAACACTGAGGTGGGTGCTGAGATTATTGAGCCCACTATCACCATTGAGGCTCCGGTCACCGAGGTGCCCCCACTTGAATACTACAAGCCCGAGATGAACTCAGACCTTGAGGTGATTCTCGACCACCGACCAATTGCACTGCGCAACCGTAAGATCCAAGCAGTCTTTAATATTCAAGCCGAGATAGCGCATGCCTATCGGCTCTACATGCATGATGTCGTAAAGGCCAAGGAATACTTCCCACCCAATATGATTGGGGCCTCTTCCGAAGGGGGAGCTGAGTTTTTTAAAGTTGATTACTTTGGATACCCCGCCACCTTGGCTCAAAGCAGCCAGCTCTATAAACAGATAATGGTAGGGGTCAACGAGCGGGTATTTGCTCTAGCACCCTTTTTCCGTGCGGAGAATTCCAACACGGTGCGCCACCTTACTGAAGGCAAGCAGCTTGAGTTTGAGATGGGCTTTTTTGACTCTTGGCATGAGGTGATGGATGTCGAAGAGGGTGCAATAAAATTTATCGTGCAGTACCTGCACGAACACTGCGCCAAAGAGATCGCAACTCTTGGCGGGAGTATTATTAAAGCGCCTGCCAATGTGAGGTTCCCACGAGTGACCTTCCATGAGGCCCAAGAGATCTATTTTAAACGCACCGGCATCGATGAGCGCCAAGAGCCAGACCTCTCGCCTAATAGCGAGCGGGAACTGTGCAAGTACGCACTGGAAGAATTCGGCACCGACTGCATCTTTATAACTGACTGGCTCACCAGCAAGCGTCCGTTTTACTCATTCCCGAATGAGAAGAACCCAGAGCTTACCAACACTTTCGATCTTCTCTGTGCTGGCACCGAGATCACCTCGGGTGGGCAGCGGCGGCACACCTATGACTCGATGGTAGAGGGAATTAAGAGCAAAGGACTAGACCCAGAGGATTTTGGAGATTACCTCAGTATCTTTAAGTTCGGCATGCCGCCACACGGTGGATTCGGACTTGGGCTTGAGCGGCTTACGATGACGATGCTTAGGCTTGCTAACATTCGAGAGACCTCGCTCTTTCCCTCTGACCCAAAGCGGATTGCAGGTAATCGGCTAAAGGCAAAGATCTTCTTTGGCGACCAAAATATACGAAACGAAATTGTTCGCAGGCTGCGGGAAGGAGAGATGGAGTATCAGCTCATGGAGCATCCCGCCACCCCAACCTCTGAGGAATCCGCTAAAGTTCGTGGCACCAAGCTTGAGGAAGGGGTCAAAGCGCTTGTTTTGCGCGGCAAGACCACCAAGAAAAATTATCAGTTCTGTATTCCGTCGCACCTAAAGCTTGATATGAAAGCAGTCGCTGAGGCAGTAGGGGAGAAGTGTGAGTTTGAGGATGCTGAGGTTATTAAAACCCGCTTTGGGCTACTCCCCGGCGGGGTGCCACCGTTTGGAAATCTCTTGGCACTCGATACCTACTTTGATAACGAGGTGGGGAATCAAGAGCGTGCAGCGTTTAACTGTGGCTCACAGACACATTCGATCATTATGAAAAGTGCCGACCTTATAAAGCTCATCGAGCCAAAGCTAGGCACGTTTTCCAAGAGCTAGTTGCAGCGTTCATCGGCATCCAGCGTTGGCTCGGCTGCTTTAGGAACGCGGGCATCCTGCCCGCAATTGATCGCAGGTGCTGAACTGTCACAACTAGGTTCGCGCTGGACATGTATTGGTGACTGTTATCTTGCGTATTTCAAGTGCGAGCAATTGCGACCAAGCTGGTCAGCCCGTCGGACGACTTGTCCGACGGAGCCTCGGCGAAGTCGGAAGCCCCTTAATTACCCTAGGTTAGCTAAACTTCGCACCACCCCCAGCGCCGAGCGATATCATGGATCCCTTCTTATAGCAGTGCTATGAAGTACTCACGTTTTTTAACCATAGATAAGAAGGATTAAACCCATGGCTGAGAACACAACTGGCGGTGAGAGCAAGTGTCCTGTGATGCAAGGAATGAAAAGGCACACCCAGGCCGGGGCGTTATCAAACGGTGACTGGTGGCCGAATCAGTTAAACTTAAAAATCCTAAATCAAAACTCGCCACTCGTTGACCCAATGGGAGAGGAGTTTGATTACGCTAAGGAGTTTAATTCTCTTGATCTTGCAGCCGTTAACAACGATCTTAAAACACTAATGGTCACCTCTCAGCCATGGTGGCCAGCGGACTATGGGCACTATGGCCCGCTTTTTATTAGACTCGCTTGGCACAGCGCCGGCACCTACCGAATTGGTGACGGTCGAGGCGGCGCTGGCTCGGGCACGATTCGATTCGCCCCACTTGGAAGCTGGCCTGATAACGCCAACCTGGATAAGGCGCGCAGACTTTTGTGGCCAATTAAGCAAAAGTATGGCCGCAAAATATCTTGGGCAGATCTGATGATCCTTGCTGGCAATGGCGCACTTGAGTCGATGGGATTTAAAACCTTCGGCTTCGCTGGTGGCCGCGCCGATGTGTGGGAGCCAGAAGGGGACACCTATTGGGGCCCTGAGACTGAGTGGCTCGGAGACAAGCGCTACACCGGAGATAGGCAGCTTGAAAATCCGCTTGGTGCAGTGCAGATGGGATTAATCTATGTAAATCCAGAGGGACCAAACGGCAAACCCGATCCGGCAGCAGCCGCGCGCGATATCCGCGAGACCTTCGCTCGCATGGCGATGAATGATGAGGAGACGGTGGCGCTCATTGCCGGGGGCCACACCTTCGGTAAATGCCACGGCGCAGCTTCAGCCGCGCAGTATGTGGGGCCAGAGCCAGAGGGAGCACCGATTGAGGAGCAGGGGCTTGGGTGGAAAAATAGCTTTGGCACCGGAAGTGGAGCAGCAACGATAACAAGCGGCATCGAAGGTGCATGGACTAAAAATCCTATAGCCTGGGATAATAATTACTTCGAGAATCTTTTTGGCTACGAGTGGGAGGTCATTAAGGGCCCTGGTGGTGCCTGGCAGTGGACTCCAAAAGATCCAGCCGCCAAAGATACAGTGCCTGATGCGCATGACCCATCAAAGCGCCACGCGCCGATGATGCTCACCACTGATATCGCTCTTAGGGTAGACCCGGCCTACGCGCCCATATCGAAGAGCTTCCATGATAATCCACAGAAGTTCGCAGATGCATTTGCACGGGCCTGGTTTAAACTTACCCACCGCGACATGGGGCCACTCTCTCGCTACCTTGGGCCGCTTGTGCCTAAAGAGAGCCTCCTGTGGCAAGACCCGCTGCCTCCAGTGACCCATGAGCTTATTAACCAGCAGGATATCACTGCGCTCAAGGAGCAGATCCTCCGCACCGGCTTATCGGTGTCGGATCTTGTCTCAACTGCCTGGGCCTCGGCGGCAACATTCCGTGGCACTGATAAGCGTGGTGGCGCTAACGGTGCTCGTATTCGGTTTGCCCCGCAGCGCAGCTGGAGGGTGAATAACCCTGAGACTCTGGAGAAGGTGCTTTCAGCCCTCTCAGAGGTGCAATCAGTGTTTCATAACTCACAGTCCAAAGGGAAAAAGGTGTCTCTTGCTGACCTGATTGTGCTTGGCGGCTGCGCAGCCGTAGAGCTGGCTGCAAAGAATGCTGGCTACGCGGCGCATGTGCCGTTCCATCCAGGTCGCGCCGATGCGCTTGAGGAACACACTGATGTCGCATCGTTTGCGGTGCTAGAGCCAACTCATGATGGGTTTAGAAACTTCTTTAGCGAGAAGCACAAGGAGCCAGCAGAGGAGCTTCTGCTTGAGCGCGCTTGCCTTCTTACCCTGACAGCCCCTGAGATGACGGTGCTGGTGGGTGGCATGCGAGCACTAAACGCCAATACCGCGGGCTCCCAGCTTGGGGTCTTCACTAAGCAGCCAGAGAAGCTTACGAATGATTTCTTCGTGAACCTTCTGGATATGGGTATTGAGTGGAGGCGTTCAGCTCGCTGCGCTCATTTCTTTGAGGGACGCGACCGTGGCACCAAGGAGATTAAATGGACCGCTTCAGGCGCCGATCTTGCCTTTGGCTCTCATCCACAGCTTCGGGCAATCGCTGAGGTGTATGCCTGCAGCGACGCAAAGGAGAATTTTGTGC
Organism: Bdellovibrionota bacterium; assembly: GCA_044371155.1. Taxonomy (GTDB): domain Bacteria; phylum Bdellovibrionota_C; class UBA2361; order UBA2361; family UBA2361; genus CAZTER01. The sequence continues at coordinate 4,394 of JBILUF010000076.1, read as the reverse complement.
ATGCCTTTGTGGCCGCTTGGAACAAGGTCATGAACCTTGACCGCTTTGATATTAAATTGGCTTAACAGACTAAGGCTACGCACTTCCTCAAGCGCCGCCGGTGATGCAAGTCGCCGGTGGCGCTTTTGTTTTATGCCGAACGACGAGCGTCGTCCCGCACAATGAGGCGATCCACACCCTGGCTCTGGATTAGGCTTAAAAATTTTGCCCGGCCACTTTCCAAATTTCACCAAAATTATTGCTGAGTTGGGGAAGCCTAACATCCACCAAATGGATCCTGTAACTATCTGAGAGATCCTGAAAAACCCCCGTCCATGGGGTGGGGCCGTTATGCTCTATCTGACGTTAATCTGCGATCATTTCTCTATCGAGCTATTTTATATGCATATTGCATAGATAATTGCACTTTCGGCCAGCTTAACGTACAATCCAGGGGTGTTTCAAGATTATCGCATCGACGAACGAAAGCTCCGCGCGGCTGTTGCTGCTAAAGGCTTTGCCACCATAGGAGATTTCCTTAAGGCAGCTGCTCTGCATAGAAACTCCCTGGGCGAATATCTCGGCGGGAAAAAATCCGTTTTCTCCGCCGTCACCAGGAAGATGTGTGCGGTTCTGCAATGCGACCCCCTTACTCTTCTGACATCAGAGCCCTCAATTGGGACAGATGACGACGCGGCTATTCTCCAAAAAGCTCTCGAAAGATTAGCTAATGCCTATCCGAGTGCTGCATTTTTCCTCTTGGGATCGCGCGCAAAGGGGTTGGCTGGGCGCTTTTCGGATTGGGATATCGCGGTAACCGGCGGCCCTGATGGTCTTGCGATAGATGATTATCTCTCCATCAAATCAGAGCTCGAGGACCAAACCGATAATATGTCGGTCGGGGTCGATCTGATCAACTTTGATAACGCTCCCAGGTGGTTTCTCTCGCCGATCGACTATCAACCAATTTTTTTTGCTGGCGAACGCAACTCGTTCGCTCATGCGTTAGGGGTAATCCATGGTGCCAACAAGAGCTGAGAAGATCGCAAAGGCGATCAAGAATCTTGAGCAATCGATTAGAGGCTATGAGAGGCGAGAGCAGGGGGACGATCTCCCGTTCCTTGCGCTGTGCAAAACAGTCGAGGTCCTAGTCGAGTATCTATGGAAAGAGCTCAAGCAGCGGGTAGAAGCGGAGGGTCTCTTTGCGGTATCGCCCAAAGAAGCAGTGCGACAGGCGGCAGTATTGGGGCTGATCTCCGAACCCGACCGGTGGATCAAGATTATATTGGCCCGCAATGACTCGGTGCATGACTATTTTGGGATTCCAGAATCTGATTATGTTGCTCTGGCAAATGAATTGTTAGAGAAGGCCCGCGCGTTCAAATAGGATAACAACTCTTAAAACCTCTGCGGGCCGGTTACGGGTGGGCATGACCGCTAAACATGAGCTGACGGACAGTGCTCGATTAGATTAGTTCGATCAGATTGAATTCTAGATGCTGGGTTCTGTTTACCTCCGCTTGCTTGTCCTTCCTGGGCTCACCCGAGGCGGTCTAAGCTCCCCTTGGGGCCGATAAAAGCCCAAGGCTCGGCCCCCATTTTGTCGCGTATTTTTCCCTTCGCTACGGAATAAAAACGGACTATCCTGCATCCCTTAATCCTTTGCCCCTGCTGTAACGCTGTATGAATTCTACTGGCCCCTCTTCCGAAGACGCCCCACAATCACACCGAGCAGAACCTGCCAAGCCACTGCGCAGCGTTTTCCAGCAGTTCCCCACTGGAATTATTCCGCCCTCTAACCGTACACCTGCAGCCCCAGCAACGCTTGGGTATGAGCGAGCACAATTGTCGAATTACCAGCGCACCGTCGAGTATCAACGACTAGTGGAGATTAAACGCACCCTTCGATTCGGAATTGTTGAGCCAGGCGGGAATCACACTGAGCCGTTTCGCTTTACCGTCGCGCCAGGGATCTCTTTTCCTGCCGAGAGCCCAGGCCTAGAGGGGTTTCTATTCACCGAACGGCATATTGCTCGAGCGTTCGGCAAGGATGCTAGCGCAGCACTTCTGCCAAACTATCTTCATCACGCAACGACACTACTAGGGAGGCTCAATGGCACCCATCAGCAGCTACAAGAGCTATCCTCCATCGCGGCCTCGTCGGGCCCCCAACTCAAGCAATACGTTCGTTTCATTACCTTCCTCACCGACTATGTCGACACCCTACGGCAAGAGGTGCGTGCTCTAGACCACTCACGCTGGAGCCATCACTGCCGAATCTACCATCTTTTTGCTCGTGCCTTTAATCATCAGGAGCATAGGACTGAGCGTGGCGCGATGAGTCGTCGCCTAAGCGGGAGGTTGTTTACAGATTTTTCGGTTGATGACCTGGCCTATTTTCGCGAGGGAGGATTCGACACCCTGCGCTGGATGGGGGTCTACCCAGTAGGCGAGCTCTGTGCCAAAGGCACTGCTGGCGGCTCTCCGTTTGCAGTGCGGCGATACGAGGTCGATCCACAGCACGGAACTGCTAGCGATGTAAAACAGCTCGTTAAGATGTCAGCGCGGCTTGGAATACGCCAGATGTTTGAGCTTGTGCTCAATCACACTGCCGTTGATGCCGATCTTGTTACAACGCATCCAGCTTTATTTGTTCATACGCGAAGCCGCCCCGTCGATACCACGGGATATTATTTTCTGAATAGCTCCACCCACGGCGAGATCTGGATTCGAAACGGCGGCTGGAAAAATCTTGATACTGGCAAACGAGAATACTGGACCGATACACTACAGCTTGATTTCTCTAACCCCGACACCCGTGACCTTGTCATCGCCCAAGTAAAGGATCTCATCAGAAATTACGGCGTGCAGTCATTTCGCATCGATTCAGCCTATCAGCTTCTTAATCGATATTTTGAAGGGAACTGGAACGGCGAGATGCAAGCTCCCTTACCTGAACGCGAATTCCTTGATCGGCTAATCTCTGAGATAAAGTCTGAGTTTCCGGGCGTGGCGTTCATCGCTGAGGCATTCGATGGCTGGGATGATCTCTCGGAATGCGGCTTTGACCTCATTTATGGCATCAATGATATGCTTCGCCGCGGTGGCCATATGCATCACGGCTGGCACGATTCATTAGTAAGCAAAGACCCTTGGAGAATCCGAAACGCGCTGCGGCGCGCCGAGTTTCTACACTGGCAAGAAGGTGGCGCTGACATGCTCGCATTCTTTGGGCAGCATGACAAAACTGCCCCGTGGAACGAGCTAGGCGATTGGAAGTGGGGCGCTGCAGCGTTGACCCTGCTTAAACCCGGCGCACTCTCTGTCTACTCCGGCACCGACGCCGAGTTTGAAGCACCGTGCAAAGAAGATCGAAAGATGATCACTTTTAATGAGCCCACCAGGATTAACTGGAAAGGACTACACTCAGATTTTGGCGTTTTCCAGAGAAAGCTTGGAGAGCTTTTTTCCCGGATGCAAGACCGGCTTGGGGAGCTTACCTTTCATGCCCTAGAGCCGGCAGCAGCAGAGGAGAGTTGGGTAGGATATGTCATCACCGCTACTGGCGGGGCAAAGGGTGGGGAGAAAGTTGTAGTGGTAGCTAACCCCTGCAACGAGGCCACTGCTGTCACTATTAGCCGTCCTGACCTTGGACTGGCACAGCTCACACTTAATCTTCCTGGCTGTGGCCAGGAGAGCTTTGAAATCATAGGTATTCCAGCCGATGAGGCTCTAGCGCACTGATATATCTTGAAATGGAGCGCCGCGCTGCACAGTAGGCATTCGGCCTACTGCCCCCTTTACCCTGGCAGCGCAAGCTTGCCTTGCACCAACGGGGCCACACATCCGGTGACTAAGGGTAGCGATGTGGGCACTCCACACAGAGCATCATTCGCCAGCACTGCCCAAGCCATAGCCTCACGAGCCTGCCCTGGTACCCCCAAAGTATCTGAAAGCACTACGGCGACGGGAGCCACTGCCGCCGTGATGCGCTCTAAAAGGAAGGCATTTTGTGCTCCACCGCCTGCCACGATAATCTTCGACACCGCATAGTTGGGCAGAATAAATCCGTGGAGCGCATCACCGATGGCACGCGCTGCAAACTCGGTGGCGGTAGTTAAAAGATCCACTGTCACTGCGCCACCTGATTGCTGCACCAGATTCTCTACCCAGCGATCACCATACACCTCAAATCCGGTCGATTTTGGGGGATTTTTTGCAAGATAGCTATCAGAGGCTAACAGCGCCTGAAGCAGCGGCTCATTTACCTTTCCACTGCGAGCTCGTGCACCATCACGATCAAACTGCTCCGTTCCATTTGTTAAAAGGCGCACCATTCTATCAAGGGCAACATTTGCTGGCCCCGTGTCAAACCCAATCACCTTCGTAGAGTCGCGCGACAAAACGGTAAAATT
>JBILUF010000075.1:0-8665 GCA_044371155.1 Bdellovibrionota bacterium | reverse complement strand
ACGAGCTTCCGCAGCCCATCCCCTGGGGCGAGCAAGGCATACACCACGCCTAGGATTCCTATCCCTGCTGCCCAACCGGCATCCACTATGTCGGCCTCTTTGCGGCGCTCGGCTATCAGAAACAACACTGCCATCATCAGCGCCGCGATCGACCAGCCAAAGGCTGCAAGCATCATGGGAGTTAAGGTTTGCATCATTTCACCTACCAAAAGAAACTACCGCGGGCGGATCCCCTTCGGTGCATACGATTTATGGATATTAACCCAATGTTTATTGAGCTGCTTGAAGGTTAACTCATACGCAATCGGAAGGTTTCCAAACACCTCTAGTCGCGCACCACCCCGTTTAAGCTCGAGCATCGACCAGGCCGCTGTGGGCTTAGGATGGGTGGGGAAAAGTTCGGTGAGCGCTGGTAGCGTTAGATAGTGTATCCCGTCGATACATTGATAGGCATTCCAGTGGGTGTGCCCATTTATGCACATCACCACTGCCTCAGAGCGTTCAATGATCTCGCGAATCTTCTCGCTCTGCTTCGGAGAATATCCGGCCAGCTGCGGCACCGCTTTCTCGAAGTAAAAGTTTCCAGTGTAGGATCCGTTTCCGAGCGGTGCGTGAGTAAAGATAACAGTCGGGATCTTTTGCTTCTTTAACTCAGAGCGAAGCCAGGCAAGTTCACTAGGCTTGGCATTAAACCCGCTCGCCTTTGAAAGGCGTGAGTCTACTGCCCAAAACAAGAGCCGCCAACCATTGACGATCACCGATCGTGAACAAAGCGGCGCCCCTAGCAATGCTTCATTCTCGGCGAGCGAGAGGCACTGAATGTCGTGATTACCCACAATATGGTGCCGAGGCAGTCGAATCTGCTTAAACCATTGAGCAACTTCCGAGAGCCTCGTGCGATCGTGCTCTACACCTTCATCGTTGATCCTATCGCCGAGGTCCACCATCACATCGGCCCCTGAAGAGGCTAACCAGCGTTGAAACTTTCCAAACAATCGCTTGGCAAACGTACCCTTTTTAGAGCCGATATCGGGCCCGTGATGGATATCAGTGACAAGAGCGATTTTAAGCCGGCGCGGAGGCATGCGGAGAGAGTAGCGCAGCGGTTCTGCCCGAGGCAAGGGCAGTGCCAGTATTCAAACCCGAGCTATCAGGTGGGGCCCCACGACGGTCTAATTCCGCGCGACCCTCAGAACATCTCTGGGCAAAGGCAGGTTGGCAACAGGCCACTTCAATCGCGCTCCGAAGCTAACCGCGGGCACACCTCCGCAAAGAATATGAAGCCTGGCAATCTTCCTTTCTGGTTGCTCGGCGTCAGGGAGATAACCACGCCGGCCAAAAAGCGAGCACGGCGGCGCGATGGTAGTCCAAAAAAGAAAGAATAATACCCCACCAACCGACTAAGCAGCTGGCTTCTGCTTGCTCAGCTCAGTGGAACCTTTAAGCTGTCCTGATTCCTGTAGCATCTGCAACATAGTGCCATCGAAATGCTGATTTAACTGACGCAAAGCCTGCTTTAGGTTGGTGAATGTGTGCAGCACCTCTGGCACATCATTATCTGAGATCTGCTCGTCGCGAAGATTAGCGACCAGATCTATCAGGACGTGCTCCACCGCTGTTGATGCCTCGGAGGAGACCCGTCGCACGAGCAGCGAGGTGGCAAACCCATCTCCGCGCTCCCTCGCAAAGGGCTCGAGGGACCGAAGCGTATCTTTAAGCGCTTCGATCATCGGGACAATCTGCACCGGCTCACGTCGCGGAGCCTCTAATCCGATCCGACGCATGCCTCGCATATTATTCGATACGAACTCAGATAAAGTACGGTCAAGCGCATCGAGCGAGTCGCGGACGGGATGATCAATCCTTAAAGATGGAGAGCCGTTTTGTTTCCCCAAGGAGCAGCGTGGGGCGGTATCTACACCAGGGTGCGCGGGTGATGGGGAGATACGATTTTTTGCGCCATCATCTTGCGATTTATCAAGTGGCATCCTGCCTTGGGGCTCTCTGGGTGCGATTGCCTCAATCTGGCGCAGTGCTGTCGACGCAGAGAAAGTTTTAAAATCTTCAAATCCTTCGGACACAAGCTGTTGCATGGAGCATCTCCGTTTCAAAAAAACCAACGATGTGGGCTGATGAAAACCGAGACGACCTGGAGGTCAAACCGAGGAGCAAACCTTTAAGGAGCAGCAAAAAACCTACGAGCCCTAATAACCAAACCGTAGTTCGAATACGATGAGAGCGGATCGGTGATTGATGCGCTAAAAGAAATGCACATTCAGTCGTGGCAAAGTTCCCCGCAAAAATAAGGGGTTAGCCTCATCCCGCAAGCATCTCGGCGTCCTTCCGTCCGTTAGCGGAGAGCCTAGCTAGCGCGGGCGACAGTCTCTGAAATAGCCCTCCCAGCGTCTTGCCGGCCCTATGTTGGCGCAAGGGGTGCTGCGGCAGGGGATTTCTTGCAGCACGATCTTCCAGTTTTGGCCAAAAAGGTCATACTATCGCCGCGTTAGTGAACTGACCCCGCACACTACAAAGGTCTTTGCATGAAGATTCTCTCGCAGATTTCCACCCTCGACCCGGAGTTTAAAGCCAACGCAGAACACAGCCGTGCTGCAGTCAAAGGGCTGCACGATGCGCTCGCCACCACTCTCACCCCGCCCGAGGACGAGCAGATGAAGCGCCACAAAGAGCGCGGCAAACTTTTGCCGCGCCAGCGGGTGGAGCAGCTTTTGGATCCCTCCTCACCGTTTTTGGAGGTGGCTCCGCTGGCAGGACTGGGGCTCTACGATGGAGTCCGCGCGGGCGCTGGCCTCATTACGGGGATCGGGCGGGTACATGGCCGGGAGTGCATGATCGTCGCAAATGACGCCACGGTTAAAGGAGGCACCTACTTCCCGATGACCGTGAAGAAACATCTTCGCGCTCAAGAGATCGCCGCCGAGAATCATCTGCCGTGCATTTATCTGGTAGATTCAGGCGGCGCCTTCCTCCCGCTCCAAGATCAAGTATTTCCAGATCGCGAACATTTTGGACGGATATTTTACAATCAAGCCCGCATGAGCGCGGCAAAGATTCCACAGCTTGCGGTGGTGATGGGCTCCTGCACTGCTGGCGGCGCATATGTGCCTGCTATGTGCGATGAGGCGGTGATTGTGCGGGAGCAAGGGACTATCTTTTTAGGCGGCCCGCCACTTGTGAAGGCAGCCACCGGGAAAGAGATCTCTGCCGAGGAGCTAGGCGGAGCAGATGTGCACTGCAAAATCAGCGGGGTTACCGATCATATGGCCGAGGATGATGCTGACGCTATCGCCACGGCGCGACGGATCGTTTCAAATCTGGCCGGTGCGGGGAAACGCGCGATGCATCGTGACACTCCACGCCCACCGGCATACTCCCCTGAAGAGATCTATGGGCTAATCCCACGCGAGCGAAAGAAATACTTCCCGATGCGCGAGATCATGGCTCGTATGCTGGATGAAAGTGAGTTTGATGAGTTTAAGCACGACTATGCTACCTCGCTTATCTGCGGATTTGGTCGGATTGATGGGTTCCTGGTGGGCATACTCGCAAACGATGGCATTTTATTCTCAGAGACCGCACGTAAAGCTGCCCATTTTATCCAGCTCTGTGAGCAGCGAGATATTCCGCTCGTATTTTTGCAGAACATCACCGGATTTATGGTCGGCAAAGAATATGAGCACGGCGGCATCGCTCGCGACGGGGCCAAGATGGTGACGGCGGTGGCATGCGCATCGGTGCCAAAGTATACGGTGGTGCTGGGGGGCTCATTTGGAGCGGGCAACTACGGGATGTGCGGGCGCGCCTATCAGCCCAGACTGATGTTTATGTGGCCTGAGTCACGCATCTCAGTGATGGGCCCTGAACAGGCTGCGAGCGTGCTCACCCAGGTGCGGGCAGACTCTTATAAAGCGCGTGGCAAGGAGTTTCCCGAGGCTGAAGCCACTGCATATCGGCAGGAAATAGAGGCCAGCTACAATGCACAGGCTAGTGCCTACTACGCCACGGCACGGCTGTGGGATGATGGGATTCTTGATCCGCTCGACACCCGCACGGCGCTATCGCTGGGGATCTCTGCCGGATATAACGCTCCGCGCTCTGTTGGTGGCTTCGGTGTGTTTAGGATGTAGGCGCGCCGCATGCAGATCCGCTCACTCCTTATTGCAAATCGTGGCGAGATCGCCTGTCGGATAATCCGCACCTGTAAACGGCTGGGGATAGAGACGGTAGCGATTTATTCCGAGCCAGATCGCACGAGCCTGCATGTGCGAAGCGCTGACCGCGCGATCGCGTTAGGCGGCGCAGAGAGTAAGGACTCATACCTTAAAATTGATGCGGTGGTTGAGGCGGCATGTCGTGCCGGAGTCGATGCCGTACATCCGGGATACGGGTTTCTCTCTGAGAATCCGTTGTTTGCAGATGCGCTGGCCGCCAAAGGGATAAAGCTCGTAGGCCCTGCGGGGGCCACGATGCGGGCGCTTGGTGACAAGATTCGAGCCAAGGAGCTGGCAGCGCGCTGCAATGTGCCGACCGTGCCAAGCCTTATCCTTGACGAGAGTGTCACCGGGGAAGCAGCGGTGGCGGCACAGGTGGCAGCGTTTGGGGAGCAGGTGGGATATCCAATCCTGATTAAAGCCAGCGCCGGTGGTGGTGGGCGCGGGATGCGCCGCATTGATGGCGCTTCCGAGATCCCAGTGGCGTTGGAATCAGCTGCGCGCGAAGCTCAGGCTTTTTTCGGTGACCGTCGGGTGTTTGTTGAAAAGCTCGTGCTTCGTCCGCGGCATGTAGAGGTGCAGCTTTTGGGGGATTCGCACGGCGATGTAACTCACTTTTTTGACCGTGACTGCACGATGCAGCGCAGGCATCAGAAGGTGATTGAGGAAGCCCCCGCCGCGCTACTGGATCCTGCGGTGCGCTCAAAGATTCTCGCGTCTGCCGTGGCTCTGGCTAAAGAGGCACGGTATGAAAACGCGGGCACAGCGGAGTTCCTTGTTGATCGCTCCGGTAACTTTTTCTTTCTTGAGGTGAATAGTCGGCTGCAGGTGGAGCATCCAGTCACAGAGGAGCACACCGGAGTTGACCTCGTCGAGCTTCAGATTCGGGTGGCCGAGGGGACAAGGCTCTCTGATATTCTTCCGGCTCGCCCCCCTACCCCGCGGCAGAACGCCTCAATTGAGGTACGGGTGTGCGCCGAGGACCCAGACCACGGCTTTGCCCCCAGCATCGGGCAGATAGCTGCGTTTACTGTGCCTGAGCTACCGGGGATACGGGTAGAAACCGGGATCGATTCACTCTCGAGTATCTCGCACTACTACGACCCTATGGTGGCGAAGGTAATCGCCACTGCGCCAACCCGAGCGGAAGCTGCAGAGCTGCTCGTGAAGGCTCTGAAGGGAGCAAAGGTGCTGGGCGTCACCACAAATATCCCCTACCTCATCACCCTACTGCAAAGCGCTGCGTTTCGAGCGATGGAGCATGACACCAAAACGGCCGAGCTTATTGCGGCCGAAGGAGGTGGCTCACTCACTGCGCGGCTAGAGCGAGCTGCCGTTTGCACAGCGGCCGCGCGCGCCGCTGGCGCCTTGCCCGGGGACCCGTGGGCCGAGCATTGCGGATTTAGGTTGAGTGGATTTCGATTCCCACGACAAGAGAATGTGCGAATTGCTAACTCCTCCTTTGGGTATGAGGTGCAGCAATCGATATCGGGTTGCTATGCAGTGCGGCTTACATCAGGCACCGAGCCCGAGGGGTGCTATACCCTCAAGGCTTATTCGTTGGAGCATACGCCAAATCTAGTCGAAGGGGCGTTGTTTGAGCTTACTCAGAAGGGTTTTGAAGGCGGGTCAGAGACTCTCTTGGTGCAGCACACTGTTTGTGGGAAGCGGGAGTGGATCACCGTAGAAGGAGAGAGCTTTGAGGTAGTCACTCCTAGGCACGGGCGACGAGGCGAGGCTTCCTCTGGATCCTCTGGCCTACTGGCCTCGCCCCTACCAGGAAAAGTATTGGAGATTAAGGTAAAGGAAGGGGCCACGGTCGAGGCAGGCTCAGTTATAGTGGTGCTTGAATCCATGAAGATGGAGCACACCGTGACCGCTCCATTTAAAGGGATTATAAAGTCTATCTCTGCCACCGTTGGAGCCATAGTAGATGCCTCCGCTCCTCTAGCTTCTATGGAGCCGGTCGAGTAATATCCGGGTGCTTCCGGATTTACGATTCAGGCTTGAATTCATGGATGCTCAATCACTCGCTCTTCCCTCGCTCTCGGACCGGATCACGGATTTTGGCCGGCATATTTTTTCTCAGATCGGCCGCGAGCAACCATCAGCTTTTAACAAGAAGTTTTGGTCTGCGCGCATAATGGAATGGTCGATGCAGCACCCAGAGCTTAAGGTTAATATGTTTCGATTGGTGGATGTGCTGCCCACCCTGAAGAGTAGCCGCAGCATCGCTGAGCATGTGCAGGAGTATCTTGCTGACAATGAGGGGGTGCTGCCCGGTGTGGTGCAATGGGGGCTACGAGTGCCGCCGCGTTCGCTTCGCGCCAAGCTCCTAGCCTTTGCGGTGCGCAAAGGGGTACGCGAGATGGCAAGCCAGTTCATCGCCGGCGAGGATCCTCGCTCAGCACTAACTCCGCTGCGCCAGTTACGCCGCAAGGGCCTCGCCTTCACCGTAGATCTTCTGGGGGAGTTTACCCTGAGCGAGCCCGAGGCGCAGAGGTATCTCGATAGATACCTCGAGGCGCTCTCGGTTTTTGGTGCGGCAATCCCGCAGTGGGAAGAGGCTACCCCACTTGTCAAAGGCCACTGCGGAGAGCTCTCCCCGATTTGTATATCGGTAAAGCTCACCGCGCTTTATTCGCAGTGCAATCAGCTTAATTTCGATCGCTCCGTTGCAGTGCTCAGCGATCGCCTCACCCAGATCGCGCGCAAGGCCAAAGAGATCGGCGCCCAGGTATATGTCGATGCAGAGGACACCGGCAGCAATCCGATGATCTACGAGACCTTTAAGCGGGTGTTCGGTAGCGCTGAGTTTAAGGATATTCCGTTTCCCGGTATCGTGGTGCAGGCCTACGCTAAAGGTGCCCGCGCGATTATTGAGGACCTCATACAGTTTGCGCGCGGCCGTGGCGCGCCGATAGCAGTGCGGCTAGTCAAAGGAGCCTACTGGGATTACGAAACAATCACCGCCAAGCTCAACGATTGGGAGAGTCCGCTTTTTACAAAGAAAGAGAGTAGCGATGCCAACTACGAGGCACTTTCGCGGCTCCTGCTTGATAATCATGAGTTCGTGATGCCGGCATTTGGCTCACATAACGTGCGCTCACTTGCGCATGCATGTTGCTACGCCGAGAGTATCGGAGTGCCATCGACCCGGTTTGAGCTTCAGATGCTCTACGGCATGGCTGACCCGATCGCACAAGCCTTCACCAAGGAGGGCCATCTTGTGCGGCTGTATGTGCCGCTTGGCGATCTGTATGTCGGGATGGGCTACCTGGTGCGCCGCTTGCTGGAAAACACCTCAAATGAATCATTTTTAAAACATACTTTTTTTGATGCCGAGTCGGTTGAGAGACTGCTTTCGGAACCACAACTACGGGAGTGACCGATGTTTAAGAATGAAGCGCTGCTTGACTTTACTATCGCCCAAAACCGCACCGAGATGGCCGATGCACTTGCACGGCTCGGTGCAAAATTGTCCCGCGGTCCATTCCAGGTAGGGCCAGTCATTGGTGGACATGCGGTGACCTGCGCAGAGACGGTGGAGAGTGTGGATCCAGCTGATGCAGAGGTGACCATCGGAACGATCGGGTTTGCCTCGGCGGCCGACGCCACCCGGGCGGCACAGGTGGCCCGAGCCGCCAGTGCCAAGTGGGCCGCCAGACCATACCCAGAGCGCGCCGAGATCCTGCGCAAAGCAGCAGGCATCATGCGCGATCGCAAGTTTGATCTTTCGGCGCTGATTATTCGCGAAGCCGGCAAACCCTGGGGCGAGGCAGATGCCGATGTAGCTGAGGCAATCGACTTCTGTGACTACTACGCCGCCGAGATGGAGCGACTTGGCCCGGTGCAGCGCACTAGTGAGCTCGCTGGCGAAGATAATACCTACTTTTATCAGCCCCGCGGCGTGGTGGCTGTAATTGCGCCGTGGAACTTCCCGCTTGCGATAGCCTGCGGCATGGTGGCGGCCGCTCTAGTGACTGGCAACACCGTGGTGCTGAAACCCGCCGAGCAGACGAGCGTAGTAGCATATGAGCTAGCAAAGATCCTTTTTGAGGCGGGAGTGCCAGGAGACGTGCTTGGATTCTTGCCGGGTTGGGGCGAGAGTGTCGGACGAACCCTTGTAGCAAGTGCTGACGTAGACATGATCGTGTTCACTGGCAGTAAGGCTGTGGGGCTTGAGATTATTCGCCGCGCCGGTGAGACCACTAAAGAGCAACGCAATATTAAGAAAGTAGTTGCTGAGCTTGGCGGCAAGAACGCCATTATTATTGATGAGGATGCCGACCTTGATGAAGCCGTAAAGGGCACCCTGCAGTCGGCCTTTGGCTATGCCGGCCAGAAGTGCTCGGCTTGCTCCCGCGCAATCATCGTTGGTGATGCGTATGAACCGTTTCTAGCTCGGCTTGCGGATGCGGCACAGGATATTCTCG
>JBILUF010000073.1:0-8670 GCA_044371155.1 Bdellovibrionota bacterium | reverse complement strand
CCAAAGGGCTCCGAAACTGAGGGCATGACATACAGTGCGGCTGTGGAGAAAATACGCTCCACCTCTGCACCTCGCAGAAAACCGGGGAACCGGAAGTGATCCAGAATGCCTAGGGCGCGAGCACGTTGGATTAAACGCTCCAACATATCGCCCGAGCCGGCCATCACGAATAGCGCATCTGGCACATGGGGGATCACCTTGGCCGCTGCTTCAACGAAGTAGTCGGGCCCCTTTTGAAAGGTGATTCGTCCGAGAAATAATACTACTCGCCGCTCAGATAAATCATCCGTGCGGGGCTCATGCGCAACTGTACGGGGGTATACTCCGTTATGCACCACATGTAGCCTGTCGTCGGCCACCTGGTATCGCTGCTGAATCATCGAGCGAGTATAGTAGCTGACTGCTATCACTGCATCAGCGCTGCGAAGACCCCACTGCTCGATCGCAGCAATCTGAGAATTAACCTGCTCGCCGCTGCGATCAAACTCAAGACTGTGCACATGCAGCACGAGCGGTTTACCGGTTAACTGTGACAGAGCCACGCCAGCTGGGAATGTCATCCAATCATGTGCATGAATCAGGTCGAAGCGCTCCTGCTGAAAAAGTGAAACGCTATTAAGAGCAAAACGCTCCACCTCTTCGAAGATATCTCCTCCATAGTGAGCAAATGACAACGGGGGAGCACTCGATTCCCGAAGAGATTCAACAAGCCCCTGCGCTACGCGCTCTGATTCGACAACCAGGCGCTGTTTATACTCCTCAAAGTCTGCAGCGCTCCAGTACGGCTTGAGCATCGCCGGCACTCGCACGGTACGATGGCGTGGCAAAACTGCTCCGGCTGAGCCCTCATATCGACCACCCCCTTCCGCCCGATAGAAATCCCCCTCAACCACCGAAGCGTCATTACCGAGGCTGTCAACCAGTGTCATATGCGGAGCTATCTCGCCACCGGCTAGATACGGCACGACAAACAGTATGTCGGCATCGTGGCGACTCAGCGCTGAGCTTAGTCCCTCACACGCCGTACCGAGCCCTCCACTGATATGCGGGGGATACTCCCATCCGAGCATGAGCACACGAAATGGCACCGTGACCTTTCAGCAGAAAAACTTAATTTTGCCAGAGCACCCAACCACCGCTACCCCGCAACTTCTTGAACCGGCGGCGCGAACATGACACCCAGCAAAGACGACCCGAATCATACAAACGATCCCCATTGATGTCCACCTGGGCTGGGCCTGATGATGAGCCCCCTCAGTGCGTAAATTGCTCGATCTAAGGAAGCCAGAGCGGTCGTATTGAAGTGAAGCGGATACATGAGGGTGGCGTTAGCGAATGGTTATAAATCCTTGCGCGTGGGGGGATGAAAAATTGATTGTCTCGGTGCGTGGCGGATACTACTCTAGCGCTCAGACCGGTAAAACTAAGGGTGGTAATATGATTCTGGCAGGAGATGTAGGTGGCACCAAAACACGGCTCGCTCTGTACAAAACAGATGCTCAAGGGGAATGGCGCCAAGAGGCACTTGAACAATTCCGTAGTGCCGATGCTCCAGGGCTATCGGCGATTCTCAAGCAGTTCCTGAAGGAGCGAAAGATTGAGATATCCGCTGCTTGCTTCGGCATCCCCGGCCCCGTGGTTGATGGAATGGTGAAAACTCCTAACCTTCCCTGGCTTCTCAGCGAACGCGAGCTTTCCCAGGAACTTGGAATCAAGAAGCTTAAGTTAGTAAACGATCTAGTTGCCACCACGGCATCGGTACCAAGTTTGACGGTCGAGGGGCTTATCTCCGTGCACCCCGGCAACCCAAGAGGCAATGGTGGCACCTGCGCAGTGCTGGCTCCAGGTACTGGAACCGGTCAAGGGTATCTCTGCCAGGTGGGAGGAAGACATATCCCATTTGCCTCTGAGGGAGGACACACCAACTTTGCCCCGACTACAGAGTTAGAGGATGAGCTCCTGGTGTATTTACGGGCAAAAATACAGGGCCGGGTGAGCGTCGAAAGGATTTTGTGTGGGCCGGGACTGGTTAACATCTATGAGTTCCTAAAGCACACCGGTATCGCGCCAGAACCAGAGGAGCTCGCACGAAGATTTGGCTCTACCGATGCAGCCGCTGTTATCTCAGCTGCGGGGATGGCGGATGAGTATGAAATCTGTGTTAAAGCGCTTGATATCTTCGCTCACATCCTAGGATCCTACGCAGGTGACCTGGTGCTGACCTATATGGCGACAGGCGGCTTGTATCTTGGAGGGGGTGTGCCGCCAAAGATTGCGCCGAAGCTTCTCACCGGCACTCTCCTATCAGGCTACCTAAATAAGGGGCGGCTTTCGGATGTAGTGAATTCGACTCCGCTATACATCATCAAAGATGACCACGCTGCATTAGTAGGCGCACGTTCGATTGCGTCCTCGCTGCTTGAGGAACACTGATGTGCCCCCTTTCCCTATCTGCTTCGGAGCTTCACTCCCTCGATGTTGCCCTGCACACTGAGTGGCTTGAGACAAATGGGCTGGGTGGCTACAGCTCGAGTACCGTCTCCGGCGCTCACAGTCGACGATACCACGGGCTGCTTGTCGCCGCAGTGACTCCTCCCGTTGAGCGTCGGGTCATGCTTTCACGGCTCGATGAAACAGTCGTATTTGGTGGGAGCTCATTCGAGCTTAGTACTGCTGTTTTTGATGGAGCCATTCATCCGCAGGGGTTTGAATACCAGACCGTGTTTAGCCGAGACATATTCCCCGAGTGGGAGTTCTCAGTTGCTGGCATCCGGATTCGAAAAACTATTGGGATGCTGCATGGCAAGAACACAGTAGTAATCCGGTATGACTGTCTTGAAGCTCCAGCTACTTTTGCCTTGCGGCTGCGACCGTTGGTGGCTGCGCGAGACCATCATTTACTCACGCATCGTAATGACAGGCTTGATCCCTCGCCCCTGTGGAAGGACAACACCCTAACGCTCCGAAGCTACCCTGGAATGCCAGCTATCAAAGTGCGTGTCCCGACCGGCACCTTCACCAGTCACCCCGATTGGTACTATAACTATAAGCTCTTGGCTGAACAGGCACGCGGATTTGATTCAACAGAGGATCTCTTTACCCCCGGCACACTTAATGTGCCGCTTTCCAATGGAGACTCTATTACGGTGGTGGTATCTACCGAGCCGACCCTCCCTGCTGATGGCCAAAAAGCGCTTGAAGCTGAGGCCGCACGACGAGCCGGCATACTACGCAACGTAAGGCCCCTTGATGATCTCTCTCGCGCTCTTACTTTGGCGGCAGATCAGTTCTTGGTGCGCCGTGGAGCCGATGGCCTAACCGTGATCGCAGGATACCCGTGGTTTACCGATTGGGGCCGAGACGCGATGATTGCGCTGCCCGGGCTCACCCTTGTAACGGGACGATGGCAAGAGGGGCGAAAAATTCTAGAGACATTCCTCAGCAATGTGAGTGAAGGGATGATCCCTAACCTTTTCCCGGATGGAAATGAGCCCCCACTGTACAACGCAGTTGATGCTACCCTGTGGTTGTTTGTCGCATTATTTGACTACGTCCGGACAACCCACGACCGCTCCCTGATAACCCCTGCCACCCTTGCCAAACTACGAGAGATCCTCGACTG
The DNA here is from genome assembly GCA_044371155.1 of Bdellovibrionota bacterium. GTDB lineage: Bacteria > Bdellovibrionota_C > UBA2361 > UBA2361 > UBA2361 > CAZTER01. Next base: position 5,048 of record JBILUF010000073.1, on the reverse strand, counting down.
GCATCACCGCGGCACCCGTTTTGGAATCCACGCTGATGCCGACGGTCTACTAATAGCAGGCGATCCCTCAGTGCAGCTTACCTGGATGGACGCCAAGATCGGGAATTGGGTTGTGACTCCACGGTGCGGCAAAGCGGTGGAAATTCAAGCTCTTTGGTATAATGCCCATTGTATCCTTGCTACTCTACTTGAGCAGGCTGGAAACTCAGACGAAGCAGTTGGGTACCGAACCCGCGCAGAGGAGATTAAGCTCGCCTTTGAGCGTTCCTTTTGGGGCGCTGAGCAGGGCCATTACTTTGATTGCATCGAGGGTGAAAGCAAGGACGTTGCCCTTAGGCCCAATCAGATCTTCGCCTTAAGCCTGCCGTTTGCGATCGCAAGTGCCGAGCATGCAACACGGGTGCTCAAAAAAATCCAGGAGGAGCTCTATACGCCAATGGGGCTTCGAACTCTTAGCCCCAAACACCCAGCCTATCACGGGCGCTATGTGGGCGGCCCTGCACAACGCGACGGTGCCTACCACCAAGGCACGGTGTGGGCATGGCTGTTGGGCCCATACATCTCAGCGATGCTCCGATTTGGTGGATCTGATGGCTCGGCGACCGCTGCCGCTGCAATCAGAGCTATTACTCCGCACCTTATGCAAGGATGTGTGGGTTCAGTGTCGGAGATTTTCGACGGGGATGCGCCTTTCACTCCCCGGGGGGCCTTTGCGCAAGCCTGGAGTGTGGCGGAGATCCTCCGGGCGCATCTGCAGTGTGCATCGCGTAACTAATCAAAGCGGACCGTGGGGAAATTCACGACCGCTATACATCACAACTCAATATCAAAGCACTATCAGTTATTGTGCAGCAGCCTCACTAGAGGATGCTGCGCTGCCTAGTTCCTTCTCTGGCACTACGCCGAGCCCACGCACCCGGATACAGCGGTGGCTCAATAGAATCCAGTAAAATGAATTCTCATCTACAGTCACATCAGTAAGCACCTCTGCACCAGCAGACTTCTTGGCCATGCTGAGCGCATCCTGCGTGTTTGGTGATGTCGTTAATGGGAGTAGACCGAGCAGGAATGTTTGACAGTCGCTCCCGCTTGCCGGCACCGTTCCGCGCACTCCCGGGGCAAGTGGGCTGGTGGACGCAATAAGCTCAGGGCCATGACTCGATGAGCAGCCTAGGAGCAAGCCGAGGCCCACCATGACAAGCCCTTTTTGCACACCACTTAGCAAAGATACCTGTTGCATCCTAGGATCCCTCCGTTAAGCAGACTTAGATTTCAAAATATCCCGAATCTCAGCCAGAAGCACCTCCTGACCAGTTGGTAGCGGGGCTGCAGCAGCCTCTCTTTTCTTAAGCTGGGTAATGCCTTTGATCAACGCGAACATCGCAAATGCTACGATGGTGAAGTCAAACACCTGTTGCAGAAATGCGCCATATTTAAGGGTAACAGCCGGCACTGCTCCCTCGGCTGCTTTTAGAGTCACCTGAAGCCCAGTGAAATCAACTCCTCCGATAATCATACCGATTGGGGGCATGATGACATCAGAAACCAGCGAGCTCACAATCTTTCCGAACGCAGCTCCGATGATGATACCCACCGCCATATCGACAACGTTGCCCCTAACAGCAAAGTCACGAAATTCCTTCAATATGCTCATTGTTACCCGACCAAAAAGCTAGACATCTAACTGGCTTTACGTAGCACGGGGATGCCTGAAGCTCAATTGCCTTTCGCACTGGAGTCCCCTGCCTGCCGAAAGGCAATCCACACTAGGCAGGAAGACACCGCTGGTCAATCGATAACGCGATTTTGCAATTGGCAGGAGCTTGATTCCGAATAGGCTATCAGCAAATCCTAAGAGCCTGGGCTATACGGGCTTGGCCTCAAGCTTATTAGCCTCGGCTTCCTGATAAATGCGCTCGGGGGGCTCCCGCAGATCCCAGACCAGCCCAAGCTTCTCAAGACCCTTTAGGATGTAGTGACTAATATCGATCTCCCACCAGTAGAACCCCTGGCGCTCAGAGCCCGGGTAGCGATGATGATTATTATGCCAGCCCTCTCCTAGCGTGATAAGGGCAAGGATTAAATTGTTGCGGCTCTCATCAGTTGTCTTGAATCGTTTATTGCCGATAAGGTGGCAGCCTGAGTTAATCAGGAAGGTGCCGTGATACAGAAGCACGGTGCTGACAAAGAACCCCCAAACTAGAAGCTGCATCGCATCTGTGCCCAGTCCAGGGGCAGCAGACTCAAGGAGCATCCCTAAGAAAAACAGCGCAACGGCGAGCAACACTGGCGGCAAAAGGTGATAGCGCTCAAGCCAACGGATCTCGGGGAACGCAAGCAGATCCTTCACTAGCTCGTTACGGGTACCAACGAAGCGAGTGCTTAGAATCCAACCGACGTGAGAGAACCAGATCCCATGGAACTTAGCTGAGTGCATATCCTCTGGGGTATCGGAGTGCTGATGATGATGGCGGTGATGAGAAGCCCACCAGACCGGCCCCTTCTGCGCTGAGCAAGCTCCCAAGAGCGCCAAGATGAATTGGAATGCTCGGCTTGTTTTATAAGACCGATGCGAAAAGTAGCGGTGATATCCGCCAGTGATGGCGAACATCCGTACCACATACAAAAAGATGCAAACGGCTACAGCAAACCACGAAAAACTCACGAAGAACACGCCCAAACAGGCAACGTGCACCAACAAAAACACAGTCTGCTTAAATGCGTTAGCAAAGGAGGTGTCCTCCCCCGCCGTCATCTCAATATGCATACTTCACCAAAGAAACAGTTCACCAAACACAACGACAAAATACCGCGCCAAAATACAGCCCCCGGACGATTCCCCTTCAGGAGCCTCTACGACAGAACCCTCATATGTTACCCGGGTAACCCTGGAAAGAACAGATACCACAGTGAGATTTTTAATTCACCGACCGTTAAATTACATAGACTTACCAAGCACCTAGCTCAGTCCTTGGTTTGTAGGCCCCATGTCGGCAGAAACCTTTCGTTACTTAAAGCAATGCGCAGATGAAGGGGGGCAGGGTTAAGATGTCGCAGCCCTCTCCTGCCACTCCACTACTCGGATGGAGCTGGACTAAGCGCTGCCTTAAACTCTCCAGGCACGGAGCAGACTTTTCTGGTTGAGTAATCAAAGGCGACCATTCCGGTCTTGGCGCGAGCTAACTCTTGAGCGGTGCTCTGATTCGTAAGCCTAAAGAAAAGATCAAATCCAGTACGTGAAAACTCGGCGGCAGCGACATCGATCCTGATTACATCGCCGTGAAATCCCTCTGAGCGGTACACCACCGCTGCATCACTCATAATAAGCGAAGCTCCGCCGATATCGCGCTCTGAAAACCCGTGGTGCTCCAAAAACTGTACCCGGGCTTCATGCACTAAGCCAAGAACCGCAGCATTCCCCAAGTGCCCACCGTAGTTGATATCGGTGATCCGAACTGAAAGATCGGTCGAAAAGGAGAAGTTATCGGGAAGGTCGATCTTTATTCTGGCCATTCCCCTACTTTTGTATGCTCCTCGGCAGAGCGTCAACTGGAACTCATTTCAAAAATGGGCAGGAGCCAATTTTTGAATCGCTCCGAGCTCGAATGGGGCCCCAAAGCACCCCATTCTCGCGTCGCTTCAGCGCTTTGGCGCTGTTCGCGCCATCCTTGGGGATGAAATCTCCTGCTACCCCGCGGGCTTACCAGGACAGTGCGTCGCCCCGCCTCCCCCGCAATCGGGGCGAGGCGCAATCGCGACACCCCGTTACTCAACTATGAACCGGTCGGCTCCAACTGAACTAAACTCATCCCGGCGATTCTTGGACCAGGCTGCCTCATTGTGGGCCGAATCAACCGGATGGGTCTCTCCAAAGCTCACAGTGCTGATACGATTTGGCTCAACACCTAAAGACCTTAGATATTCCGCCGCTGCATCAGCCCGTCGTTTTCCAAGAGCTAAGTTATACTTGCTGGCCCCACGCTCATCGGCATGGCCTTCAATTTTGACCTTGAACTCTGGATGAGTTTTCAGCCAATCAGCGTTCCGTCGCAACGTCGCCTTGCTCGCCTCCGAGAGAGCAGACTGATCAAGGGCAAAATATACATTATCCATCACTGCACCACCTGCCCGGACTTCGACCGAGGGCTTCATCATCCCTCGCGGCTCCTCCTTGGGCTTGGCGTGACAGGCGCACCCAGCTACCACCAATCCCGCCAGTATTCCAATCGCTCCCCTCCCTAAATTACTCATAAACTCTCCTTAGGCTTTGTTAAATGACAGCTTCCCCCCACATTCTCGATGCGAAAAATATAGGCCGGCCAAAACAGGGCTCCAATGACTGGGGTCAGTGTTGGTCTTGGATGAATAACAATGGCTGATACCGACTCGAACGGTCAGTTGGCATCGAGGGGCGTAGCTACAACTACAGGCTCCGCTGTGTGCCGCCAGTAGCGCCATTGTGAAAATGTGGATTTTACTGAGGTGTTCGCACCGAGCGCGACAATAGATCGCCAAGCTCCGCCTCAAAGTCGCTCTCCGATACCGAGAAAGCAAGCTTGAAGGCCTCCGACTCCTCATGGCCACCTTTAAGAAGCTCAAAAAACTCCCGTAAAGCTCTAGGCCCATGGCGATCAAGTAAATAGTTCGTGGCCACAAGAGACTGTGCATAGGCAGGGGCTACCATCTCAGAACTCAGCTTAGTGAATCCTCCTCGCAAGAGGCCAAGCCTAATTGGCTGATTGCGGGTAAGCCAGCTATCTAATGCCTTTTGAAGCGACTCGGCGGGATGGCCCTCGGCCCGCTGCGCTAACCCTTCGTCAATCCACCCGGGTGCACGGCCACCCGAGAGGGCGTGCACCACTGCATGGGTATACTCATGACGTACAGAGCGGTAGAAATTTGCAAGTCCCTCAGAGTCGAAAGAGGCCAACGAGAGCAAAATCTCACCCTGCCTAAAAATCGCCTGCGTCCACTGCGGCGCCCCACTGAGCCGTATATACCCCTCCTCATCTAGCACCCGCACTGCGAGGTCAAATGTCGGAATCTTC
>JBILUF010000071.1:0-8722 GCA_044371155.1 Bdellovibrionota bacterium | reverse complement strand
GGTAATCAGTGTTTGTGGACCAGCCACAAACCCACCAAAAAGGCCGATAGAATGGCCCAAATCACCGACGATACAAAGTGGAGGCAGGACGGCCTCTTCCTCAATCCTACCAGCGCCGCGCACTCCCAAGGCCGAAAGGCTAAAGCTCTCATCAACGATAAGCTGAGCATCATATTTGGCGGCTTGCGCCGTAATGTTCCTAAGTTCAGCAGGTACGCCGGTGATAGGGGAGAGACCTTCACAGTAGACAAAACGGTGCGGATGAATCCGCGCCTTCTCAAGCTCTGCAATAAGGCTTGTGGGATCTAGTGAGTTAAATGCCCGACTTTCAGCGTGCACCAAAAAAGCTGCATCGTTTACCGGAGCCTGCGTCAATTCATCTGCAAGCAGCACATCGCGCTCACTCAGAAGAGCTGAAAAAAGTGTAAAAATACCCTGATTTTTACTGGGTAAAATGAGTGCTGCCTCGGTGCCCAAGAAAGCCGCCAGTCGCACCTCAGCACTAAGGCTCTCAGCACTCGTACCGCTTGCAAAGCGGCCCGAGCTCATTCCCACTGCGCCACGCTCCAACGCACTCTGCGCTGCGCGCCGCACCTTAGGGTGAGTGCCAACCCCCAAAAAATCCCAGTTGGTAAAATCCACCACCTGCTTGCCGCGAGTCTCTACCACAGCACCAGCTATGCAGCGGGTAGGGGAGAGTGACCGCAATGCACCAGCGCGGGCCATGAGTTCGAGTTCTTTTCGAAGTTCGTCTAGCACCAGATATTCTCCCGTACTCCCATTTTTACCACACTGATAGCAGGAGTTCGACCGGAAGAGTGTTGGCTCAATGCCTGCCAGCGTGGCCCGTGCAAGCCACAACGGGGGGCTAAAAGGGGTGCTGCTTAGGATTAGCCTTAGATTGAGCCACTGCGGGAGCTCCCAAGAATCCAGGAAGGTCAGTTAGCATGATTTCTGCACTTAATATCGCCACTCAAAGACTAAAGAAGGTCGCAAAAAGCGCCGTTAAAGAGCTCTAGGAAATTGAGTTTAAAAGATCTCCCCGTGTGCAAACGGGCAGAATCGAAGCTTCTTTAGAGATACCTTTGGGGCAACAGATGTTTAGAGGGCGCTTTTTTCTCATCGTTACGATCTTGACCCTAGCCCTACCGCTATCGATAGCGGCCCAGAGTTTACCAGATGAAACTCCGCAGAGCTCTGGCGCTGGCTGCGCAGGCGATTTCAATCAGTGCCTTACGCTGTGCCGGTTTCAAATTCCTCACGGAGAGGATCAGTCGTGCTTGGATGGCTGCAACAGACAGCGAGCTGCCTGCTGTGATGCGCAGCAAACGGCTTGTGAAACCGGTTGCAGACTCAGCCCCGCCCCAGGCTGCGCAACTCAATGCCAGGAGGGCTACCAGGCATGCAAGGGAGATTCTCAGGGAGAGGGGACGGGAGCAGGTGGACAAGGCTGGGGCCCTGCACGGAAGCCGTATATGCCAAGTGATCCCTCCGAGCCAATGCTGCCATTTTCAAATAGGCCGCCACCGCCAAATTGGTTAGACGACCTTGAAGGGGCCCTCTGTCGGTGCGTCAATGCCGACGAGTTAGTGGTCACTCCGCATGGCGGCGGAGTGCAGTGGAACGGCAAAAAAGGGTACGTCATACTAGGCGTTGGAGGGTGCCTGGAGGATCAGCGCATGTTCTGCCAGATAGGCTTTAGCTTTTAGAAGCAGGGGTTTTTCATTGCCGTCTTTGCCTAGTCCGGATTGTTCATGGGTACAATACCCACAGAAGCTATGATTTGTTCTGACGGGGGATGTCTGATCTGATCAGACTCTTTTTTCTATTGCTCAGAGTATATTTCACGGCGAGCGAAGCGAGCTTCATGAACTATACTGGCTAGAAATATCGCGACCATGTGACCTGATACTTTCTGAAATATCGAGTGCAGAGCTCTACAACTAATCAGTTCAGCAGGTGATTTCAGCGCTATTTGCGAGTAACGCCGCTACTCCGGCTCAATATCCGCCACCCCAGCCGAGCGCTGGTTCTCATCACTGAGCAGATACGCCTCAATCAGCGGATCGATCTCGCCATCCATCACCCCGCTAATATCAGAGGTCTCAAATCCGGTGCGTAGGTCCTTCACCATCTGGTAGGGCTGCATGACATATGAGCGAATTTGGCTGCCCCATTCGATCTTTTTGCGCTCGCCGCGGATCTCATCGACGCGCGCCGCTTGTTCCTCTTTCTGACGTTCATACAGCTTTGCTTTGAGGATCTTCATCGCCATCGCACGATTTTTGTGCTGCGAGCGCTCGCTTTGACAGGCGACAACGATGCCGGTCGGCACATGCGTTAGTCGCACAGCAGAATCAGTTTTGTTTACATACTGGCCACCAGCCCCGCCGGCTCGGTAGGTGTCCATCGTGATGTCTTGCTCGCTCACCTCGACCGGGACATCCTCGCCGAAGTCGGGGGTGACTCCCACTGAGGCAAACGATGTGTGCCGACGGGCGTTGGAATCAAAGGGGGAGATCCGAACTAATCGGTGTACCCCTTGTTCAGGACGAAGATGTCCGTAGGCGTACTCACCGTTGATGATGATAGTGGCACCTTTTACTCCCGCCACCTCACCATGCTGCATATCAACTATCTCCACCCCGAACCCCTTCCGCTCGGCCCACCGGGTGTACATCCGCACCAGTATATTGGCCCAATCCTGAGCCTCGGTGCCGCCGGCACCCGCTGCAATTTCAATGATGGCGGCGTTGCGGTCGAATTCCCCGCTCATTTTGCACAGGAACTCCTGCCTCTCTAGCTCTGTGGTTAGTCTTTCAATTAAGCCAGCAGCCTCTTTTAGGAATTCATCATCCTTTGAGTCTACTGCAAGCTCCAAGGCTGCCCCCGCGTCGCCATACAGCCCTGCAATGGTGTTAAATGCCTTCACTGCCGCTTCGCAGTTGGCGCGCTCGCGTAGCGTCTCTTTGGCTTTCTCGTTATCAGACCAAAATTCTGGAGATTGCGAAGCTACTTCAAGTTCAGCGAGTCGACGTTCTTTACGTTCAACGTCAAAGAAACCCCCTCAGGGCAGCGATACGCCCTGCAGTGGAGGATAAGGTGCTTTTTAGTTCGGTGAGTTCAGGAATTGTGCTCATTACCGGCAGTGTAGCGGCAAATCTCGATTTTTTCCAGATACCAAGGGTGCCCCGCTACAGGGTGCTTATTCGGTGCAATAACTACGGCTGATTCGGAGTGATCTTCCCTGAGGTGAGCTGCTCCTTTGCCCGTATCGATTTCTCTTCGGCGATTATGTAGGTCCACGGAATTACAGCCAGGGCGATATAAACTAAAACCAGCACCACGATCACTGGCCTTATCCACCTTCGGGAGTGGGCGTTAACCATCAGCACTATTGCAAGGACAATCGCTACAGATTTGGCAACAAAGATGGTAGGTGCCAGTCCATAGAGGTGCATCAGCTCGCGCAGGAGGTTATTCCCCTCCATCTGTACTCCCATCAGCGTTAGGCCGGCGTAGGTGAGGATGCCATCGAGCACCTGACATACGATTAGAATCAATCCAAGCTCCAACGCCTGTTTCGAAATCACGCGGGAGCCCAGCGCCACCAAGATAGTGCGTTTTCGCACCCGCTCGCCGCGAAAGGTGAACTGTTCAGTCTCTCCTGGTTTGATTTGTACCCCGAGACGGCGAAACATAGTTTCTGTTTATTCCCGTTTTGACTTTGTGAGTTGCTACACTGGCTTAAGGGATCTCGGCAGAAGTAGGGGGAAAGTTGAGCCTCAAATCGGGAAGCTTAGCCTGGTGCAAAAAGGTGCGCTTTAATGGCGGGATATGCAATCACCTGGCGCTACCAAAGCGCACTTGAGGCTTGCTAACCCTTTGAGAGCAAGAACTCGGCCCCTCCCAGGGTTACTCCCAGTGGCTCGATCACAACCGAACGGGAGTGTGAATCTGCAGTGGGTGCGTTCTCAACCCGACCAGCTAGGCGTGCTGCGAAGTCGAGTGAGGCTGCGATCTCAACTGCGCGATGGGCCTCCGACTCCGAGCGCACAAAGATAGCCAGGCCAGCACCGCAGTTAAAGATCTTATAAAGCTCTGCATCACTGACGCCGGCGCCATGCTTAGCCAGCTCAAACACCGGCGGCAGGGGAGGTGGGTTGGTTATTCGATAGCACAACGGATGCTTTGGCCGCATAAGCTTCTGCCACCCGTGCCCTGTAATGTTCTCAAGGTTAGTCGGATGAATCCCTGCCCTCATTACTGCCTGAATAAGCGGAGTGTACAGAATAGATGGTGCATTCATCCCCTGCCAGAATTGGCGACCATCACTCATCTTGGTGCGATACCCGTGTGGAAGCTTTGAGGCGATCTGGCGCAAGGTAGTGAAGCCGTTTTCGTGGGGCCCTGAGCTATCGACTAGCACAATCCAATCTCCGGCGCGAAGCTCACTGGAGTCAACTGGACGCATCCCCGCGGGGAGTAAGCCGAATGCAGCCCCTGCGATATCAAGGCGATCAGCGATGATTTTTGTCTTTAGCTGTGGTGTCTCACCCGAGAGATACACACACCCAACAGTGCGACATCCATCGACCACACCATTGAGAAAACCCTGCATAAACTCGGGGGTAAAGACCGTCTCGGGGGTGCTTGAGGGAAGGTAGAGACCGATCAGGATAGTTTGCAGTCCACTTGTGGCAACGTCATTGGTCATTACCGCAACTGTCTTTATCCCGATATTGTACCAAAACTCAGTGAGTTCGGCCGCAGAGAGATCCTCAGGCCGGGAATCGTCTGCGGTGCCAAGCCCCTCCGGCACAAGGGTCATAAAAATCTTCTCGCCGCCTTTAAATCCCGAGGATAGGTCAAGGGCAAACAGATTAGCCGAGGCACCAAGACCCTCGGAGGGAACAAATCCGTAGGCGGACGCGAAGCCTAGGGTGCGGCGCGCCGCCTCAATGAAGGAGAGCTTTGCCCTATCAAGAACATTGTAATCGACAGTCTGAACGGCCATGGGAGGGAAGTATGCAATATGCCGGGCCAAAGGCCAAGGCGCTGCCGACCTCCGACCGTATTGCATGGCGAATGAAGCGCGCGAAACAGATTATAGGGGCTGGCAGGGGTGAGTTGTCTGTTTTTGGAGTGCCGCGGCACGTTTGGGGGCCTTTTCGGGCGATCCGGCTTTTGGGCATGGACGGGGCAGCGGTGCTTTTGTAGTAGCCTTTTACGCAGCGCGGCGACGCTCAGAATCAAATTTAATCTCCCACCGCCATTTTTTCTCAAGGCGCTCCAACGCACCGCCGTAGGCTTGCTCTACCTGATCAACTATCTGGCCCAGGATAAACTGAGCCTCCTCGTCGAACTTTGAGGGTGGGGGAAGGATCGACAGAATACAAAAGGCGATATCCTTTTCGTGCACCAGATACTTCCCCGATCTTGCGATCTGTTTTGAGATGGCGAGTACGTCAAATGCCACATGGTGGCCAATAGCCTGTACGAAGCTCTCCTCTAGCTCGCGAACGAATCGAAAGACAAGCTCTGGAAATATCTCGCCAGGATAGTCTTCGAGAGCATTGAGGTATTCCGACATCTCATGCACAAAGACCTCATTATAACTTTCACGCACCGGGATCATCGTTATTCCCCCTCATCGTTATTTAACACCGGGCGCTCGAACTCAGCTTTGATTACCGTCTCCTCATCTATAGTATGGTCGGGCTGCCCTGATGGTGTTCCCAGTTGGGTCTCCTCTTCCTCCTCAAGTGACTCAACCTGCTCAATGCCGTCGAGGAGCTGCTTGATTAAATCCTCACATTTTTTGCTGCGTCGCTTGGCGCTCACCCACTGCCCTCGCACTCCGTTCATCACCTCACGCTCGCGCGCGCTGCGATCTGGCAGGGAGCCAACTTTTCTTTCAAGGTTAGCTGCGCCCTCTTTGAAAATTACACCAAGCTGCTCATATGCCATCACCGCGGCCTCCATGAGCTGCTTACTCGGATTCCCGGGCAGCAGGGCATGGCGGTCAAAGGTTTGGAGCACTTCGAAATCATTGCGGTTCCGTAGGAATGCCACAAAATGGACACCCTGCGGGGATTGTACTGTTAAAAGCTCGGCGTTGCTTAGCCCGAACTCATTCGCCGGCATTCGGGCGATTACATCGAGATCGGTGCTCGCTGTGTTGTCTAGATTTACCCACACCTCTTTAAGGCGCTCCTTAAGGGTGAGTGTGGCCTCTGGCCCAACTAAGTCGAGAAGCTTTACTACTTCAGCGCCTGGGCCGCGTGAGAGCGCTGTCCCCGATTGCGCGCCAGAGTTCAACCCTGTGCTTTGCACTGACGGCTGTTCAGCTGATTTGGTCGCTATTGTATCGACAGATCTATCTTGTGAGGCGCCCGACTCAAACCCTGTGATTGGTGCTGCAAGTGGATCCTTTGCCTTCGGACTCAAAGCACCTGGCTTATCACGTTCTTTATTGGTTAAGCCGGTTGGGGTGGTAGGCTGGGCGTTTGGACGCGGAGTTGCTTGTGATTGTGGTCGAGCTTTAGCCGCCTCACTCGCCTGCCGAGCAGCGAGCTGATTATTGCGCTCCTGCATGGCCCGCTCCTCTGCAGCGGTTCTGCCGTAGAGGGGAGCACGCTCACGGCGCACAGTGCGAGGGCTTTGCTGTCGTGATGAGCTGCGTTCGGTGTCTAGTTGGGTGTTTATGATCGACCGGAGACGCGAGGTGTCCTCTGTCTTTTTGTCTGGAGAGAGAAAATCATTTGCTTTCGGTGCAGAGAGGGAAGGCGATGACCCCTTCGACCTTTGGTCAGCCGCCTTGTCTAGGCTCACTACATTATTTCGACTAGCTGCAACCATGATGCGCGCTTTGTGCCCTAGACATGACCCAAAAATTCAAAGAGCAATCTTCTAGACTAGTTATGGACGGCGACGGGGCTAACGCATCAAAATAAATCGCAATAATATCCTCATAAATACAATGGGTTATGGGGCCAGGAGGAGCTGACCCCATTTCGGCCGTGCCTGCAGTGAACACTTTTCGGTCTTAAGCCGCCTTTGGAAGCCTAACGCCCGGGCCAGAGAATCGGGCCAGAGGTAGTAGCGTGGCCCACCAATTCACAGCCCGTTTATCTCGTATATGGTGCGCTGCTAGGGGGTTCTAGCGCATACGGGGGGCCTCTGTGGCAAGTGCAAAGCAGCATTCTCCGAATGGTTGTAATCGTCCGTTGCGAAAATGAGCGGCTACCCGCATCATAAGAGTAGAAGCCCGGTTTGAAACCCTTGGTTTTGTCGGCATTCGGTCCAGCAAAACAGGTGCTTTTGAGCCGATGATCAACGTCTTGTGCATTAAAGGAGGTGATCCACTCATGATTTCTGAAGAACACCGAAAATCAGCGGGGGGATTCTCGCTCTGTGCCGTGGTGGTAGCCTCAAAATAAAGGATCACCAACAGGGAATACAGTAAAGTAATCCTAGTTTGTACATGGGGGAGATTCAGGGTATCTACTGAATCTCCCCTTTTACGTGTGCGGCTATGAATAACCAACGCCTGTCAAAAATCGCCCCCGCTCTTATTATCATTTCAGTCTTTCTGTTTTTCTTCACCGTTTGGGGACTGGCGAAATTCTACCTTGGTCAATCTCGCCTTCCCTCGGAGCTGATTTACGGAGGCCCGCTTCCGACTAACCTCAGAGCACTCGCATCCTTTCGGGCGCCTGAGGGGCTGACGGCTGATCTCTATAATTCCGATGCGTACACCAAGGTGGGCTTTGCCTTCTCTTTCTCCAAAGCTGAGCAGGAATCCGCCATTCCAGGGGAAGAATTAATCCGCGTTCTTGCCGATACGGCACGGACACGCAATCAGGATTCGCGTCTTAGCTCATTTACCTCAAGGTACCTCTCCGCCCAGTTCGATGCGCGCCGAGCGTATGATGTAAAACCGGTGCCGGTTGTTCTCGGCGATCGAACTGTTGAGGCTGCGCAGTTTCGAGCGAAGTCGGAGTGGCATCACCTCACGGGAATGATAAATCTTCCTCATGGCCAGTTTGTCTTTCAGGCTGTACGCAAGAACAGTCCGGTAGACCCAGCTGTTGTGGCAGCGATTGTTTCCCGTCAAATTGAGGCCTCCAAGGGGTGGCAGCAGCAGTGATTTCGGGGGCTGACAGGTAGCCTTTATAGTGTTGCGAGGATACTTCGCTCCGCGCGCCGCATCTGCTGTGCCTTTTTGGCGGAAACCTTCTCATGGTCATATCCGGCCAGATGCAAAAGGCCATGGATAAGCAGCCGCTCAATCTCGTTGCGATAGCTAACGCCGAACTCTCTGGCCTGTCGGCGTGCGGTCTGCACAGAGATTACAAGGTCACCTAGAGATGGTGAGTGCACAGCTTTTGCTAGTGTCTCATCCTGAGGGAATGACAGCACGTCAGTTGGCTTATCCTTGCCGCGATAGTCCAGATTGAGTTGATGAATGGTCTTATCATTGGTGAACAGCACACTCACTTCGTTGAGCTGGTCGGGAAGAGCTGCAAAGGCGCGGTGATTTAAAACCTTGGTAATAGTCCGTTTTAGGGTCGTGCGCGAGGCTGGGAGTGTGGCTTGATGGGTTGTGATACGTATCGCCCAGCTCCGCTGCGTACTCTGTCTCAAACCTTTTCGTATTCCTTGTGCCACTTAGAGACCCAGCCTTTTTAAATCCTCTTTGGGCGACTCTGGCGCAGAG